>JABXIP010000463.1 GCA_013373005.1 Cytophagia bacterium
CGTGAGATAATTGCGGTAGGCAGCACGAGGGTAACGCCCACCAAAATCAAAGTCATAAGATTCAGTCCTGCAAACTTGAACCAGTTCCAGTCAATAGGCACATGATCCATGTAGTAGGTAGAAGCTTCTAAAGGAATTACTCTATAGGTGTATTGAACCCAGCCAAAGGCAAAGGCGATCAGATTACCGAGCAGCAATCCTTTTAGTACCAACCTCACTCCATTGTAGGTGAATATTCTTCGAATAAGCTGGTTGGTAGCGCCAAAAGCCTTGAAGGAGCCAATCATAGACGTCCGCTCCATAATAAGGATAAACAGCACTGAGACCATATTAAAACAAGCTACAAAGAGAATCAAGCCGATAAGTATATGCACGTTTTGCGCTAGCAGGTTCAGCCATTGGAAGATGTTCTCGAATTTCTGATCCATTCGCTCAGTATATTGTTCCACGCTCAGGTATTGAATCAGTTGATCATCGGCTTGTTCTATCTTATTCACATCATTTATAAAAACCTCATAGCCCCCGACCTGATTGTCTTCCCATGCATTCAATCCTCTAATGAGTTTGATATCACCAATGACAACTCGCGAATCAAAATCTTCCAAACCGGAACTGAAAATGCCTTTCACTATCAATGTTCTGGTTCTTGGAGGATCCATGATAAATAAAGAAACCACTCTGTCACCCACACCAACCTGCATTTGTCTGGCCTGCTTCTCACTAATGATGACTTCATTATTAAAACGACCAGTGTCTGACAATACCGGAAAAGAACCTTCTATGAGATAAGGCCTAAAAGCTGTTGTATCGAAGCTTGGCCCCATACCTTTGAATAACAGCCCGAACACCTCATCGTTCATGGAGATCAGACCAGGTTTATGAGCAAACTCCTGAATATGCCTTACCAATGGATCGGCAAGAACCATCTCTTTCCTTTCTTCCTCTAGTACAATAGGTTCCTCCTCATAAGAGTTAGCTATTGTGAATTCCTTAATCTGAATATGGCCGGAAAAACTAAAGACCTTGTCTTTGATATTATTCTGAAAACCTCCCAGAATCATAAAAGACACCACCATAATGGCTATACCAAGCGCCACACTAGCAATAGCGATTTTATGGATAGTACCGGAAAAGCTACCCTTTTCGGTGTTATTGATTCTTTTGGAAACGAAGTAAGGGAGGTTCAAGATTATGGTTATTTTAGCCTCAGTTCTCAAAGATAAACGAAGCAGATGATTCGCCTATTCCTATCCCTTCTCATTTTTTCATGTTTTGCGTGTACCGAAGCTCAAGAACTTAGGCTGGGTGCCGAAAGAATGGAGGAATACTTACCACTTTTGGAAGGCAAAAGAGTGGCCTTGGTGGTGAATCAAACGTCCACTATTGGCAAAACTCATTTGGTAGATACTCTCCTAAGCAGAGGCATTGAAGTGGTGAAGGTGATGGCTCCGGAGCATGGCTTTCGAGGTGATACTCCCGATGGTGAAACCATCGACAACAGCAAGGACGCTAAAACCGGACTGCCTATCATATCTATCTATGGAACCACAAAAAAGCCCACACCTGAAATGTTGGCTGATGCAGATGTACTGATTTTCGATATTCAGGATGTAGGCGTTCGTTTCTACACTTTCATCTCCACCATGCACTACGTGATGGAGGCCGCAGCAGAAAATAACAAGCAAGTCATTGTGCTCGACAGACCTAATCCAAATGGCATGTATGTGGATGGACCTGTAAAAGATGAAGACATTAACAGCTTTGTGGCCATGCACCCTATTCCGATTGTTCATGGCTTGACGGTTGGGGAACTTGCACAGATGATTAATGGCGAAGGTTGGCTAAAACCAGAGAAGGCAAATTCCAAATGCGATCTCACTGTGATCTCAATGGAAGGCTGGGATCATTCTCAGACTTATTCATTGCCTATCAACCCTTCGCCTAACCTACCTACTGATAACTCCATCACCCTTTACCCTAGTCTGGCGCTATTCGAAGGCACAGTGGTAAGTGTGGGTCGAGGTACAGATCATCCATTCGAAGTCATTGGCCACCCCGACTTTAAGTTGGGCTCTTACACTTTCACTCCACAACCCAATGAAGGTTCTAAATACCCACCTTTGGAAGGAAAAGAATGCTTCGGACAGAGCTTTGTGAATACAAATGCTCCTCATGAATTCACCTTGAAATACCTCATCAGCTATTACCAGGTGCTGAAAGATGATAGCACCTTCTTCAGAGACTATATCGACTTATTGGCCGGCACCAAAGAATTCCGCAAACAAATAGAGACTGGAATGACAGAGTCAGAAATCCGAGATAGCTGGCAACCCAAGCTTGATGCTTACAAAGCTATGCGGAAGGAGTATTTGTTGTATAAGGATTTTTGAGTGACCCCTCCGCCTATCGGCACCTCCCCTTGAAATATGGGGAGGAATAAGTAATCCGCTGCCTCTGTCTTGTCCGGAGGGCTGGGATCCAACATCAGCGTTTTATTATTCGGCAAGTCAAAAGCCCCCATCTTGATCTTCCCCCATTTGGGGAAGACAGCACTGACTGCATAAAATCACCTCAGAAGTCTGATCATGCAGGCTGTACCGTCCCTCTACCTTGGAAAGGGATAAGAGGGTGAGGCCCATGACAAGAGAAGAGATCATACAATGAACCTTCCAATACATTCCCTATTTTTGCCATCAGAAAATCACTGAATGACTGACCTCCGAATTATATATATGGGTACCCCTGAATTTGCGGTACCAAGCTTACAAATACTGGTTGAAAATGGCTTCAATGTGGTGGCTATAATAACTGCACCAGACAAGCCCAAAGGACGTGGACAAAAGCTAGCCACCTCTCCGGTGAAAGACTATGCAGTTTCTCAGAATATTCCAGTGCTTCAACCCACTAATTTGAAGTCTCCAGAGTTTATCGAAGAGCTGAGAAGCTATAACGCCAATCTGCAAATTGTAGTGGCCTTCCGCATGCTTCCTGAAATGGTTTGGGATATGCCTGAAATCGGAACTTTCAACCTACATGCTTCACTCCTACCTCAATATAGAGGAGCAGCGCCTATCAACTGGGCGATTATTAACGGAGAAAAAGAA
>JABXIP010000070.1 GCA_013373005.1 Cytophagia bacterium
CTACAGCTTCGGCTGGCAAGAATGTCCTCCGCTGGCGGAGGTGTCCGAAGGACGGAGGTGGATAGTTACTACATATAACATCAAACCGTTTTCCAGCTTAAACTCCTCTCTCCGCTTCTATTTTCTAACTTTTCAATAAAAACTGCAATTACGAATAATATGTTTATATATTTACTGCAATTACGAATTTAATCGTTATGAAGAAAACCAAACTAGGTGAATTCGAAGAGCTTGTTCTGCTCACTGTCATTGTTCTGAAGGAGGAAGCTTATGGTGTAGAAATTAAGCGGGAGCTTGAAGAAAGGCTCAAGGAAACTCTCAGTGTTGGCTCCATTCAGTCGGCTCTTAAACGGATGGAAGAAAAAGGGTTTCTAAAGTCTGAGTTTGGAGAAGCTACAGCCGTAAGAGGTGGCAAACGCAAACGTATTTACAATGCTACTCCACTAGCCTTAAAAGTATTGGAAGAAATCAAAAACGTTCGCACCCAGCTTTGGGCTGCTATTGCTTAAATGAGTGATCAAATTCCACATATCGATCCACCAAAATGGTCAACTCGCTTATTGAGGCACTTCCTGAGAGGTCAATATTTGGAAGAAATTCAGGGAGATTTGGAGGAGGTCTACCACGACTTGCTCAATCAATATTCAAAGTCAAAAGCCAGCAGACTCTATCACCTAGAAGTTCTAAAACTTATTAGGCCTTCATTAATGAGAAAGTTTTCGGGCAGTCAAAAACTCAACCTTTTCGGTATGTTCAAACACAACCTACTCATTTCATTTCGTGGTTTTAAACGTTACAAAACCACTTTCCTTATTAACCTTCTTGGCCTTTCCACCGGTTTAGCCGCAGCACTTCTAATCTTCCTTTGGGTGGACGATGAAAAGTCGGTTGACACCTTTCATGAAAAGGACGATCAGCTTTATTGGGTCATGTCCAACTTTTCTATCAACGATGATGTGAACACCTGGGACTATACCTCTGGCAAACTAGCTCAGGCCCTGCTAAATGACTTTCCAGAAGTAGAAGATGCTGTACGAGTCGGCAATGGCTTCTTTCGTCCAAGAGGTACTATTGCTTTTGATGAGAACTATTTCCAAGCAAACGGCCTTTTTGCCAGCCCAAACTTCTTTACAGTAATGACCTATGAAATGCTTATTGGTCATCCGGAGAAGGTAATTGCCGATAAGGGTTCAGTAGCCATTTCCGATGAGTATGCACAAAGTATTTTCGGTACTATTGAAAATGCGGTGGGTAAGACCATCTCATGGGATAACAGAATCTTCAGCAAAGAATTTATTGTTTCTGGAGTCTTCAAAGCACCACCAAAAAATGCTTCTAAGAGATTCAACATAGTGCTTAATTATGAAAATCTGATTGAGGCTGATAGATGGGCCGATCATTGGAATGGAGGTTATGCGCAAACTTATGTGGTGTTAAAGCCTGACACCGACATCGATTCATTCAATGAGAAGATTGCTGACTACCTAACCATCAACACAGATAGTGATCGATTTCAACTATTTGTGCAACAGTACTCCAAGAACTATCTATATGGGAAATACGAAAGTGGTATTCAGACTGGAGGAAGGATAGATAATGTGCGACTGTTCACCTTTATTGCCGTATTCATTCTCGTAATTGCCTGCATCAACTTTATGAATCTCTCCACTGCTCAGGCTTCCAAAAAACTAAAAGAAGTCGGTGTAAAAAAGGCCATTGGAGCAAACAGATCGGCTTTGATCTTTCAGTTTCTCAGTGAGTCCATTCTGCTTTCAGTTATTTCATTCGTTGTTGCAATAGTTTTGGTGGTGCTGATCTTACCACAATTCAATACGATTTCAGGTAAGGAATTAAAATTGAGCTTGCAAGATTACATATTACCAACGCTATCACTTGTTCTGTTAACTGGTTTTGTAGCGGGAAGCTACCCTGCCTTTTATTTATCTAGGTTTAAACCTGTTGCTGTCCTTAAAGGAAGAGTCTCGAATCTTCGAGGAGAAGAATGGATCAGAAAAGGTCTCGTGATCATCCAATTCGGTCTTTCGGTGATCTTTATTATTGGTGTCATTGTTATCAACAAGCAAATTGATTTCACACAGAAAAAGTTGCTAGGATATGACAGAGAAGCAATAATTACTTTCCGGGAAGGAGGTTCTGACTACACTAGCCCACAGCCATTCTTTAATGAACTGATGAAGATTCCGGGTGTGCTCAATACAGCCAACATGTCGGGCGACTTTTTAGCAGCAGATGATAATAACAGTGGCTTTTCTTGGCTTGAAGGCACGGAAGACGATGATAATCACCTGTTCGATTCACCCAAAGTAGGCTATAATTTTATTGAAACGCTTGGCCTCGAAATGGTTGAAGGTAGATCATTCTCCAGAGATTTCAATGACGGAGTAAGCAGCATCATTTTAAATGAGGCGGCAGTAGAATATATGGAACTTGAAAATCCCATTGGGACTAAAATTGGCTGGGGCGATGACAGTGAAATGGAAGTAATTGGAGTGGTCAAAGATTTTCAATACGGTTCCCTTCATAAGAAGATTGAGCCACTCATTATTCAGTTTAGAGAAAGGGGAAAGCAATATTTTGTAAAGCTCAGGCCAGGTTCAGAGACAGAAACTATCGCACAGATTGAAAAGGTATTTGAAGATATATTTCCTGGTCAGATTTTCAATCCAAGTCTATTGGCTGATGATTACAAGTCCCTATATGATTCTGAGAACAAAGTGGCTGACCTTTCGAACTATATGGCCGGAATTGCCATTATCATTTCCTGCTTAGGCCTCTTTGGCTTAGCAGCCTTTACTGCCGAAAGAAAAACCAAGGAAATAGGTATCAGAAAAATACTAGGCGCCAGCCAACTCATTATTTTCCAATTACTGACCAATGTCTTTACCAAAACGGTGGCTATCGCTATTCTCATATCTGTACCTGTGGGTTATTACGTTGCCAACAGCTGGCTTCAGAATTTCGCTTACAGCATAGAGCTTAGCTGGTGGATATTTGCCCTTGCTGCCATATCGGCTTTACTTTTGGCTTGGATGACAGTTGGCATACAGACCTTAAAAGCAGCCAGACAAAACCCTGTGGAAAGCCTTAGAGCGGAGTGAAAATTGGTTTGGTGTTTGCTTAATGCAGTGAAACCTAGCCTCATGAAGAAAGCACAATACCTCCTACTCCTCTTCTCACTGATCTTCAATCAAAGTTTATGCGCCCAAAGTATTGATGAAATCAATCAAAAAACCGGTAAGTCATTATTGAAAAACAAGGAATTCAGAGCCGTTTCCATTGGCATTTATAAAGACGGAGAATTTTATATACACCACTTCGGAATGCTTCCGACCAACGAAGCACCCGATAACTCTACTCGGTACGAGCTTGGATCTGTTACCAAAGTATTTGCCGGGTACATAGTGGCTCAGGCGGTATTGGAAGGCAAAATTGAGCTAAATGAGGACATTCGAGCTTATCTAGCCAATGATTACCCGAACCTCTCCTTTGAAGGCACTCCAATTACCATTAGAGATTTGCTTACACACACAGCTGGTCTACCACAATCGCTTAATCCAGCAATTACAGAAGCTTATAATCAACTTCAACCTAATACACCTCAATTAGTATATGAGCTTGAAAAAGAATACTCGAAAGAGCTCTTTTTGGAAGCCTTGCACCACGTTGAGTTGACTCAAAAACCCGGAACCAACTATCTATATTCCAATGCTGGAGCTGAATTAATGGGATATATCATAAGTTCGGTGTATTCCAAACCGGTTAATGAGCTGATTGACGAATATATATTGAAGGAAAATAATATGACTCACACTTCAATCGAAACAAGTGAGAGTGTTGCTGAAGGGTTTTGGATGAATAATCAAGAAATTTCTGAGCTTTCATCAAACCTGCTCTGGTCAGCAAGTTCGGGCCTTAAGTCTACTTTGCCCGATATGATGAATTTCATTGCCTTCAACCTAAGTAGCACTCGCGTGATTGAAGAATCTCACCGCCTTCTCTATGAGAAAAAGACACGCTGGATGGGCTACTTTTGGAATATTTGGAAGGATAAACACGGAACTTCATTTAATCACCATGGAGGAACCACCGGTACTCAAAATTGGCTCTATGTTTTTCCAAAGTATGATTTAGGCATTTCTATATTCGTCAATCATAGCGGACCCAAAACTGCTCAGAAATTAAATAAAGCTGTGAAAGCTATTTTAAAAGAACTTAACTAGTTTTCTTAAGTCCAAGTGGAAAATCAGGTCGCCTTTGAAGAAGAGCTGCTTTTAAGAAGAAAAGATAGAGCCCACTCTGTTCAGCTCAGGTCAATTTCACTGAGCCAATCACCACTATTGATATGATGGTTGACGGTTGAGATGGTTCTCTCTCCGTCATAATCTTTACCAAAATTCTGCAGATTTACTTCCATTCCCGGAACAAAAATGGAATTGCCCTGCGTAGACACTACTCCGGTAAATCCGCCTTCATTTTCTAATGTTAACCTTGATGAAAAAACGTTCTCTCCGAACTTAAATTCGAAGGTCTTATTATTCGCTATTGGTTCATAATTGTTGTCCTGACAAAAGATCTCCAATCTTGAGCCTTCAGCAGATTCACTGATAAACGTTTTACTCTCCAGAATACCTTTGAAAATGGTCTCGTCTCTTGAGTCATACCCAGCCCTTATGTCAAGCTGATCTCCAAAAATCCATGCATCTGCTTCAGAGGGAATAGCTGAAGAGCCCGAAGCCACATCTAACACAAAAGTAATTTGAGCCTGTGCTATGCCTGAAGCATTTGAGTGGGTTTGAATAGAATAGAGTTTTAGGCTATCCGCAATTGTAATACCGTTGATTAAGATTTGAATTGTTAATACCCCACTCATTTTCTGAAAGTTTCTTAAAATCCTTTTAGCTCAAATTATGTAAAAGCCGAAGTTAATAAATCTGTAGACAGCTTTAGACATCATACCTCCCCCAAATACTCATGCACAAACTTAATGGCCATGGCACCTTCTCCTACCGCTGAGGCAGCTTTGTTCATAGCTCTTATAACCCTTGCAAATAAGCTCCTGAATAACTTTCTTGAAAACTAGATAGTGCACGTTGTGCGTCATTAGGAAACCATGTACTTAACAATAAAAAAAGTATTTGACAAGATTTTGAAAATAACAGATGAAGATTGGAGAATTTTTGAATCTATCTTAGAGACGAAAAAACTCAAAAAGAAAGAATATCTGTTAAAACAAGGACATACCTGTAGAGGAATTTACTTCTTGTCAGAAGGGTCAATTAGAACTTTTCACATAGATAAGGATGGTAAGGAGATAAATACTGCATTCTACTTTCAAAATGATTTTCTGCGTGAAATTGAAAGTCTGACAAAAAATATTCCTTCTCAAAAAAACATCCAAGCAATTGAAAGCTGTACGGTTTTTTATATAGACAAAGCCAAATTGACAACTCTTTATGAAAAATCTGACTTCTACCAAAAGTTAGGACGGATGATATTGGAAAATATTACTATAAGCGAACAAAAATATTCTTCATTTCTAACAACATATTCGCCCACAGAAAGGTATTTGTACATTCTCAAAAACCGCCCCGAATTAATTGAACGGATTCCCCTTCAATATTTAGCTTCATACTTGGGAATAAGCAGAGAGTCTTTAAGTAGAATTCGGAAAAGGATTTAGTCATTGATTTTGTGACTTTCGTCAAAGGAAAGGGATTGATCTCTCAATAGTTTTGAGCTTGAATAAATAAAAACTCAAAAAAATGAGACAATTAATTCTAATAACTTTTTTAGCCACCATTAGCCTTTTAAACGGTAAAGCACAAAATCACAACAACATGAAGAGTCAAATTGAGGAGATAATTACGTCTACTGAAAAAGCTGCTGCAAAGAGAAATACCAAACAACTTAGGAAACTCCTACATAAAGACTACCGAGTAATAGCAAATCGATTTAAGGGGAGTGAAAACGCTGTAATTATTTCAAAAGAATCCTATTTGCTAATGATGAAAGAAGAAAAAATTGGAGGCACGAGTTATGACATCCACTTCAATGATATAAAAATTTCAGGACACACAGCAATTGTGGATGTTCTGTATTCATCGGAAGGAACATTAGGCATGCATAAATTCCTTGTCTTAATTCAAGATGAAAGCAATGAATGGAAGATTATTAGTGACATTCCAATTGTCATGGAATAAACATTCGAGTAATAAAATAACTAACGCCAAAACGTTGCATATGCAATAGCGGAATGAGTGTTAAATATAGAAAAACAGAAATGGAAAAATATATTAATCACTTTGACCAGAACACTGATAAACTATTGAAAACAATCAAGGATTATCCAATTGAAAAACTTAATGCAAAAAACAGTTCTGAATGGAGTGTATTAGAAATCTTAGAACATATTTATATAACCGACCAGGTTATTTACAGCATTGTCTCCAAACATTCGGACATTGAATCTAAGACTACAGAAATTGTTGGACGAGACAAACTTGAGACCATTTTAGTTGACCAGCGAAACAAAAAACTACAAACTCCTGAATTACTCAAACCGAAAGGACATTTTAAAAATCTGACTGATTTTAGTTCAGCATTTTCAACTTTAAGGAATACTATCAAAAGCGACTTAACGACAGAAAAAATAAGATTTGATAATAGAATACACAATCACTTCATATTAGGCGAAATGACAATAACCGATTGGTTCAACTTCATGTTGTTCCATACTAAACGACACCTACAACAGATTGAAGAAAGCAAATAATGACTGTTGCCTGCATCATGTAAAAATGGCTATTTGGTTCTACCATAATCGAAAAATCCAGCGAATTTCCCTTTTACTTGTAGCATTTTACATGGTTGCTTGCAAACACAACCATGTATATACAATGTATGTCATACAAAAAACCGTGTATTCAGCAAGATTCGGGTTTTAGCACATATTGGACATCAATACTTTTGATGGAACAAAAAGAGATAATGGACATACAACGGGAAATTAATTTTAAACGAATAGCCGAGGCTATTGAATACATTCAACATAATTTCATAGAACAACCAACGCTTGAAGACATTGCAAGCACGGTTCATTTAAGTCCTTTTCATTTTCAGAAAATGTTTACAGAATGGGCTGGAGTTAGTCCAAAGAAATTTCTGCAATATATAAGTGTGCAACACGCCAAGAAAATTTTGAGCAGTTCGCAAAATTCTTTATTTGAAGCAGCACATAAAACAGGACTTTCGGGCACAGGTAGGCTGCACGATTTATTTATAAAAATAGAAGGAATGACACCTGGTGAATTCAAAAACAAAGGCGAAAATCTTTCAATAAACTACAGTATCTCAGAAAGTCCATTCGGAGATATTCTAACCGCTTCTACCAATAAAGGAATATGTTATATGGGCTATGTTGACGATAAAAATCTTGCTTTTATGGATTTACAAAAGCGTTTTCCAAACGCCAGTTTTATACACCAAACAGATGCAATTCAACAAAATGCTTTACAAGTCTATTCACAAGATTGGAGCAATATTGACGCTATAAAATTGCATCTAAAAGGAACAGATTTTCAACTAAAAGTTTGGGAAGCACTTTTAAAAATCCCAATAGGGAATTTGACTACTTACGGAAATATTGCCAAAGCAATTCAAAAACCAAACGCATCTAGAGCCGTGGGAACGGCAATTGGAAGAAATCCCATTGCCTTTTTAATTCCTTGCCACAGAGTAATTCAATCTACCGGAGTGTTCGGTGGATATATGTGGGGACCAGCTCGTAAAACGGCTATCATTGGCTGGGAAGCATGTCAAAATAATATGTAGAAAGAGAGCAAGAAACGGGTTTTACCTAACTCATCTTCAAGTTAATCTTGCGTAAATATTGATAAAATTATGCATTCACTAAAAAACAAGATAATTCTAATTACTGGAGCAAACAGAGGTATTGGGAAGTCGCTCATAAAAGCATCCTTGGAAAAAGGAGCAAAAAAGGTTTACGCTACTTGCCGAGATTTAAGTAAAATGTCAAAGTTTGAAGACGGCCGAGTAATCACTCTTAAACTCGATATTACTCAGGAAGCTGAAATAAAAAAAGTTGCAAGTCAAACCACCGATACACAAATTCTAATCAATAATGCAGGTGTTTTAAGTGCGGGCTCAATTCTAAATGGAGCAATTACCAGTATTGAAAAAGATATGAATGTCAACTATTATGGTACTATAAAAATGATGCAATCATTTGCGCCCATTTTAGAAAGCAATACCCCTGCAAGAATGGTTAATATTACATCTATTGTGGCCTATTCTCCACTACCATCAATAGCAGGTTATTCGGCATCAAAAGCAGCTCTTCTATCGGCAACTTATTCAGCACGTATTGAATTAGCAAAAAAAGGTGTTACTGTTCATGCTGTAAATCCAGGAGCAATAGATACCGATATGAACAAAGGGAGCGACTGGGATATGCCATCATCTGATAGTGTTGCAAAAGTAATTCTGGATAAAATAGAACAGGAAGAACTTGATATAATTCCCGAAGATATAGGAATAGAAATGTTCAGCGCTTGGAAGGATGACCCCAAAAAACTAGCCGATATGTTTCATAAGCTCTATCATGGAGAATAAAACCTACTAACCCACAACAAGGTGTGTAAGCAATAACGGTTTGGGTGCTAACATCAACCGCTATTTCATTTAATTAAGGTATTGAGTAATCTGAAAGTAGTTGTATAACACCCACTACAGCTCATACACAAAACGTTGTAAAGCATTTGATTAATCGACTTGCAAATAAGAAGCATTAAAAGAAATTAAAATTGAATAATCATTATTAAATACTATGATGGATAAACGAATTGCAATTATTGGAGAGTTTTATAAAAATTTCAAACCGCATAGTGCTTTAAATGACTCTATTGAACATGTTAAAAAAAAGCACAAAATTGATATTGAAATAGAATGGATTGATACAATCAAAGCAGAAAAGGAAGGCAACGACTTGTTCGTAAATTACTCTGGATTTTGGAGTGCCCCGGGGAGCCCCTTTAAAAGCTTAGATGGCGCATTAAAAGCAATTAGTTATGCAAGGATTAATGACAAACCACATTTAGGAACTTGCGCAGGTTTTCAACATACAGTAATTGAATTTGCTAGAAACGTTTTAAAAATTGAAAATGCACAGCATGAAGAGTATGAAAATGAATCATCTGAACTTTTTATAAACAAGCTGGCTTGTTCTTTGGCTGGAAAAAAGATGAAAGTGAATCTATTGGAAGGCTCAATTGCATTTGATTGCTATAAATCAAAAGAAACTACAGAAGAGTATTATTGCAATTTTGGGATTAATCCTGAATTTGAGGATAAGCTTAAACATAAAGACTTGAAAATTTCAGGAATCGACCAAGACGGAGAGATAAGAATTATTGAGTTAAAGAAAAATAGATTCTTCATTTCAACTTTGTTTGTTCCTCAGACTAATTCAACTGAGAATTTACCACATCCGATTATTGAAAGATTTGTATTGGAATGCGTAAAGTGATGATAATTTGAAATAAAAATGCTTTACAATAATGCATATAAGAAATAGGCGTGATGGCAGTGAATTCAAAAGTTGTAGCCCATAATCGCCTACTTTGCATACCATTAGAAATCAATTATGAAAGGAATTGGAAACACACCACTAATTAAACTTCAAAAACTTACTGACCCGAACAGTGCAGATATCTATGTCAAGTTCGAGGGATCTAATCTCACGGGAAGTATGAAGGATAGAATGGCTCTTTCAATGATAGAAGGAGCTGAAAAAAGAGGGGAATTAAAGAAAGGGATGAAAGTTGTAGAATATACTGGAGGAAGTACAGGAAGTTCTCTAGCTATGATCTGCGCTATAAAGGGATATGAAGCACACTTTGTTTCTTCAAATGGATTTGCAAAAGAGAAGTTACAAACAATGCGTGCATTTGGTGCAACTGTGGAAATCATACCCGCAGAAAATGGAATTTTGACGGCTGAGGTAATTAATAGGATGATTGCCAGAGCGAAAGAAATAATCAAAGAACCAAATACTTATTGGGTGAATCAAATCAATAACCCAGACAATAAGTTAGGATACCATCCGATGGGAGAAGAGATATTAAGTGAACTAGGCACTAATATTGACGAATTTGTAATGGCTGTTGGTGGTGGTGGTTGTATTTCAGGAAATTCTGAAATTTTAAAAGCAAGAATCCCAAAAATGAAAACAGTAGGGGTTGAACCTTTTAGTGTTAGAAATATTTCAGGTGGGGATACTACAGGATCTCACAAATTAGAAGGTATTGGATTATCTTTTATTCCATCTATTTTACGAAAAGACTTGATAGATGAAATAATATCAGTAACAGATGCGGATGCTTATAAGACAGCTAATGACTTGGCTAAAAAAGAAGGAATATTTGGAGGAGCAACATCTGGAGCAAACGTTTGGGCAGCATTGCAGCGAGCGCAAATAATTGGAAAAGGAAAAAAAATAGTAACTGCCGTTTGTGATTCTGGAATCAAATACCTTCAGGGTGATTTGTACGAATAAAACAACATACAACATTGTATAAAAATGCATTTTACCATATCCGTTCAACACCTCCCCCAAATATCCATGTACAAATAATGGCCATGGCCCTCACCTACCGCTGAGACTGCTTTGCTCATAGCTCTTGTAACCCTTGCAAATAAGTTCCTGAATAACTTTCTTGAAAACTAGAGAGTGCACGTTATACAGCACCCGTTGGTTGGCTAATGCGCACTATTGGTAAATTATTGGAAATATAACGTGCATCAAAGTATGCCATACACAACGTTGTGGGCGATTATAAAAAATGACGAGGGAGGAATTTTTAGAGAAAATATTTAACAGCAACAATTCTTCTGTTGTTGGTTCTTTCGTTTCATCTGTAACGGACAAGGAAGGAATAAATTTAATTCCCCTCTCAACAATACTCAATTTGGATACAAATCGGTTCTTAAAGGAAGGTAAGATTATTATTGACATACTTGAAAGTGACGAAGATTTCCCATATCGAGACCTTTATCAATCTCTTAAATGGAAAATCTCTAGTTTAATAAATATCCAAGATGCTTTTTCAGGAATAGTATTTGAAGACTATAGTCACGAGGTGTTCTCTTCTAAATCATATTTCTATTATGAAGGTCTTCACTTATTGAGAGAGTACTTCTATTGTGGATTTAACAATTATCTTTCTGCTGCACAGCATATTCTTAGAACATTTATTGAGTTCAATATCAAGCAAAACTATTTTGATTTCGTTTGTAAGCAGCAAAACTCATTCAAGCCGTTAAAAAAGTACTTGAAAGACGGAAAATCACCGAGCAGTATTAAAATGGCGAATACATTTTTACCTGACGGAAGTTTTGCCAAACCGATTAAGAAGAAGATACAATTGATTCTTGCTAACCTTTCGAATACCTCCTCTCATGCTTATAAACCAATTAATTCAATGAGAGGAAATGGAAAGTTACAACATGAGTATTCAATGGACACAATATTGTTTTGGTTAAGTCTCAATCATACAATTAATATAGTGCTTTGGTCTTATTACATCAATTATCCAATTCTATTCAATCCTAAAGATATTCCTAAGAAATTTGGATTCAGCCATCCAATGGGAGCATTCATTTCTGAATTTCAATATGAATCAATTAAAAATTCTCTGAGTGAAGAAGACTTTAAATTATTTGAGGATTATGCTTTGAACACTGATGAAGTTAAAAGTTTGAATGAATTCTATAATGAGCAGAATGATTTATCTGATGAAGAAATAACTTCTACTTGGAATGAAGAAAAACCACTTAAAGACATCAAAACAGGGTATATACAGCTGACAGCAAAATACAGAGCAATGAACGAGATTTTAGCGAGTACGTGCACATTTGATGCTCAAAAGAACATTGATGAAAGTCTCGAACCTCTAATAAGACAAGTTGGTGATTACAGTTGGTGGAAAAAGAATTATAAGAAAATGTAAAAAGCCCATAACAAGGTGTATAGCCAATAGGGTATTTAGAAAAAAATTGAAATTCCTGTTCTTTGAGCAGGCAAGGCCAAAACAAAGTTTTGACGTTTAATAAAAAAGGAAAATAAAAGTAAAAACGTTTGCCACTAGCTTAGTGGCAAACCGAAAGTAAAGTGCTTTGAATCTGCCCTATTGTCCATACACAAACGGTTATCTACACCTCCCCCAAATACTCATGTACAAACTTAATAGCCATGGCGCCCTCACCTACGGCCGAGGCTACGCGGTTCATGGCACCTGCTCTTACATCGCCCGCAGCAAAAATGCCAGGAGTACTGGTTTCCAATAAGAATGGCTCTCGAGTGCGCTTCCATTGCTTTTTGAATTCCTCTTCTTTTTGCACATCACGTCCGGTGAGGATAAATCCTCTTTCATTTTTAAAGATACTGTCGCCAGTCCAGCTGGTGTAAGGTCGGGCTCCAATAAAGATCAGTAAGGCTCCAGCCGGTTTCTTCTCCACCTTTTCTGTCTCCAAGTTTTTCAATGAAACACACTCTAAGTGAGTTTCGCCATGAGCTGCCTCAATGGCTGAATGTGGTACGATACTCACATTTTCAGTTCCTGCCAGCTGATCGATCAGATACTGGCTCATGCTGCTGGATAGGTCCGGTTTGCGAATAACGATATACACGTTCTTGGCAAAATTGCTCAGGTACATAGCCGCCTGACCTGCTGAGTTGCCACCACCAACAATATAAACATCCTTATCTCTGCAAGCATGTGCCTCCGTAGTGGCGGCTCCGTAATAGATACCAGCTCCGGTATAATTATCTATTCCGTCAGCCTCAAGTTTTCTATACTGAACACCTGTGGTGATAATCACCGCTTTGGTATGAATTTGCTCTCCATTCTCGAGAATCACCTTCTTGTAGTTATCCTGCGTTTCTACCCCCACCACACTCTGAGGCGATAAGAACTCAATACCAAAGCGTTTGGCTTGAGTAATGGCCCTCTGAGTCAAGTCTGCACCAGAAAGCCCCTTTGGAAAGCCAAGGTAGTTTTCAATTCTTGAGCTAGTTCCTGCCTGTCCTCCAGGAGCGTGCTTTTCAATCAGTAAGGTTTTCAGTCCTTCCGAGCCACCATAAACGGCAGCCGCCATTCCTGCAGGCCCTGCTCCTATAATGGTAACGTCATACATCTTTTCGGCTGCTTTTGAGCTGAGGCCAATTTTGCCTCCCAATTCAACAGAAGAAGGACTCTTTAAATGAGAGCCATCTTCAAAGAAAACTGCCGGTAGATGTTGATCTGTCAGTTCTGCCAACTCTAACAGTTCCTTGGCTTCAGGCTCATTCATTACATCGAGCCATTGATAAGGAATCAGATTACCTGAAAGGAAATCCTTTACCGCATGCGACTTAGGAGAATACTGATAGCCAACGATTCTAATTCCTCTAAAAGCAGGAATATGGTTGATCTGCCATTCATCGAGAAGATCGTTCAAGGTTGGATAAAGCTTCTCTTCTGGCGGATCCCAGGGCTTATTGAGATAGTAATCCAATTGCACATCATTAATGGCCTTAATAGCCGCTTCGATATCCGAGTAAGCTGTTAGCAGAACTCTTTTGGCCGTTGGATAAAGCTTTCTGGCCTGCTCCAAAAACTCAACGCCTGACATTTCAGGCATACGTTGATCGGATAGAAACAATGCAACATCCTCACCCATCTGTTTTAGTTCTTTTAAAGCTTCCAGTGCCTCTTTGGCGGAAGTTGTGCTCATGACTCTGTAATCAGCACGGTATTGTTGTCTAATATCTCTGCGGATGGCGGCAAGTACTTGCTCGTCATCGTCTACCGTAAAAATGATGGGTTGTTTGGCCATTTGAGTTGTTGACGATTATTAATGGTTGATTGGTAAGCAGAATTCAAAAGTAGTTTTACCGGGCTCAGACTCTAGTTTGATAGATCCATGATGGTTCTCTACAATTCTTTGTACAGTTTCCAGCCCCAAGCCTGTTCCTTTACCTATGTCTTTGGTTGTGAAGAAAGGTTCAAAAATTCTGTTTTGAATATCTTTCGGAATTCCATTTCCGGTGTCTGAAATCTTCACATTCACCTGATCTCCAACTCTTTCTGTATGAATAGTCAAGGTACCGCCAGCCTCTTCCATGGCATCGAGCGCATTATCTATGATGTTGGTCCACACCTGATTAAGCTCTCCCGGACTGGCAGCCATTTTGGGAAGGTCATCATCCCATTCTTCATTAATGGTGACCTGATTCTTCTTAATCTTATGATTCAGAATGGAAAGGGTTGTTCTGAGTCCTTGATGAATATCTGTTGGCTCATAATCACCAGATCGATCCATATGAGAGTATTCCTTGACAGAATTTACCAGGGTTGATATTCGCTTAGAAGCATCTTTGATCTCCCCCACCATCTTTTCTGTGGTCAGCACATTATCTACCCAGGAAAGCATGGAAGGAAATTCCTTCACTCCCATTCTCTCCTTCAGCACATCAAGATCATCTGCACCAAAATCGAAGTCTGCCAGTGTTTCAGCCAACATGTAACAGTCTCCATATCCATTATCTTCAAGCCAATCGGTCAGTTCATCTTCTCGTTGCGCTCTGGCCATCATAGACTCAGTTTTGTTAATTCCTTTACTCAGTTTGCCAAACACCAGTTCATTCACAAAGTCAATCTGATTGTCATCTATTTCCATAGATATAACCTTCTTGAGCTTATCGGGAACAGTCTCCAGGTGCTTTTCAAGTGACTCGGCACTTCGAACAATGGCAGCTGCCGGATTATTCAACTCATGGGCAAGACCTGCTGAAAGCTTACCAAGAGCCATTAACTTCTCATTCTGATGTTGAAAACGACTGAAATCCCTCACCCTGTCAGTCATTAGATGAACCAACACGGTAGTAAGTTCATGGCATTCACAAACCAGGTCTTTGAAATGATCTTTATCTAGTACAAATACTTTGGAATTCACAATGGCAAAAGCATTGCCTGTGGCGGATTGGGCACGGCTATATGGCAATGCCCCTGTCAACTCTCCTGTCTCAATTCTAGCCAACTCTTTATACTGCCCTCCCTGTTGAATCTTCATAGAGAAGACACCATCAATCATAATTAATAGTCGGTC
>JABXIP010000521.1 GCA_013373005.1 Cytophagia bacterium
CCATCTACATCGCAGCTATCTCCTTGCTCAGGAGAAGTGTTGATGAAAGAACTACTTTCTTCGAATACCTTACTCAAAGTGCCTTTGAAATGCTCCACCGGCTGAGCACCTGAAATGGCGTACTTTCTATCGAACACAAAGAATGGTACACCTTGAACCCTGATTTGTCTTGCTTCGTCAATATCATTGTTCACATATTTGGCGAAGGAGTCATTGGTAAGGGCTAACTCTACATCATCAGCAGTCATTCCTACCTTCTCAGACAGTTCAACCAGCACTTGTTTGTCGCCCACGTTTTTACCTTCCGTGAAATAAGCGTTAAGTAATTCTTCCTTCAGCTCATCACCCAGATTGTTTCTTTTTGCTAATTGAAGTACTCTATGGGCCTTGAATGAATTGGCTACTTTGGCAATATCGAAGTTGTAGTTGAGTCCTGCATTTTGAGCCATTTCCTCGACACGTCCGTGCATTTGTTTCGACTGTTCCAGGCTGATGCCCTTTGCCTTGGCCAGATACTCATAAACATTCTCATCACTGCTTTCCGGCATATCGGGGTTTAGCTGAAAACTCTTCCACACAATTTCTACCTGATCTTTTCCAGGAAAATCTTCCAATGCCTTTTCCAAGTGTCTTTTACCGATATAGCAAAAAGGACACATCACATCACTCCAAATCTCAATCTTCATTTTCCTCGTTTTTCAGTTCAGTAGCTACAACCAAAAGGAGGGGAGATTGATTCCCTGAAATCTAGTTATCCCTTTACTCTTGCTGATCCGAGGGTAATGTTCACTTAGACTGAATCTTCCTTAGGTTTTTCTCAAGAACTGGTTGTCTGTAATTAATACCGAAAAGAGAGTGAAAGTGATGGTTTTCAAGGAATTTCAACTCTTTTTCTTCCCATTCTTTGCGATTTTCTACCATCCCTAGCGAAAGCCATTCTTCGAATAGTAATTCGCTTCGTTGAAAATAATCGTCTCTTCCTAGATAGTCCAGGTCCACATCACAAATCAATTTCTCTAAGTCTGACTGCGGGTTCTGAGGGATTTTAGTGGCCATGATTAGCTTTTGAACCAACCTAATGGCGTCAGTAGAATAGCCTTTGTCTATCATAGCTGCTTCGGCCATTTTAGAACCTTGCAATTCATGTTCCCTCCAATCCACAGTGAACCCAAGATCATGGAAGAGAATAGCAAGATGCAACGCTTCAACCTCTTCCTCGCTAAAATTATATTCCTCAATATACATTGGTGCAACTGAGATCATATTTTGGGTATGTTCAAAACTATGGTATTTGTAAACAGGAGGTAGTTCATTCCTTAATTTCTCGAATACTTGAGTCTTTATTTCCTGATAATTGTGTGTCACCGTTATGCAATAATTAAGTAAAAAATGACAAGCACCATTAGCCACATAAAACTGCCAAAAAGGAACTTGATAGACTTTTGGACAGTTGAAAATTTATAGTCAATAATCTTACTGTGAATATAAATTTGTTCAGCAAGTTGGCCGTATAGCTCATTGGGGTCTTGATTGATCTCCCTAAAAGCTTTTCTGAATTTTTTTACATCTCCGAAAGCTCTATTGGCGTCCATAAAGAAGAATGCATTTTTATCGAAGCTCATCTCCATTTGAGGTCTAAAACAATTCAAAGCGTAATAGAGTGAAATAACAACTAGTAGAAACCAAATTAGGACAGCTCCCTTAATTAGTATGCTCTGTCCCATGAATTCAGATAGCTCACCAGCTTGGTCAATGACAATACCTATGAATAAACTATGGAATGAAAATATCAAACCTGCCTTCAACTCAGCGGCCCTGATCAAACGATCCAACTGTTCAATCTGCTCCCAGTAGTTAATAGGGTCTTCAGCAATTTTTAATTTATTTGTTGCCATATCAATTCATTTTAACCGGTTTGTTGAATTTGTTTCTCCGGTTCTTTGAATCTTCGACCAATCACCTGAGTTTCTATCTTGATTTTTAGGGATAGACTGTGGGAACCCAAAAAGCATATAGCTCAATATTCTGGCTCTTCTAGCTATTTCAGAGTGTGATCGCATATAATTTAGCGAATTAAAATCATAGATTGATTTAGCCGGAATAATCCCAGCCCTTTAGGCATGTAATTTAATGAGAAACTGGTAAGCGTACTTTCCTTCTAGTCGAGCGTTTCATCAATTTTTTCATTCTTCTGCTCTGATGAATTCAATGAATTTATCAAACGACCAACCCCATTGAACCTCATGGAGTTATAGTAATGATCTCTTTTGTCTTCAGGAGCAAATTCTTGCATATACCGTTCAATTGAGCATTCCATAAAATAGAGATTACTCAAATTTTCGAATTCATCTTCCGTCAAATTGCTAATTCCCTTCTCTGTTAGTTGATGCATTCCATGAGCTATTTCATGTCTTGTCAGAGCTTAAAGTATTCTTTTCTCTATAATTCTAAAACAATATCGAAGTTGCAAAATGTGCAAGTTGTGAAACTCTCACCTATCAAAGAGCTTGGTTTTTCCGACTCAGTTGTCACTCCAAAATATTAAATGTCTTATTTACACCTAATATTAAATGATTCAGACAATGACCTATTTACCGATACAAAACTTAGAGAAAATATTTGCCAACAAATCATCTGTTGTGATCTCACCTGTGATCTCACCGAGGTAGTGGAGGGCTTGGCGGATGTCCATGGCCACAAAGTCATTGGTCACTTGATTGTCAATGCCTTCGATGACGTTCATTAGGGCATTTTTGGTTTGTAGGAGGGAGTCGTAATGGCGGATGTTGGTCACTACCGTATCACCTCTTTTGAACTTATTGAGGTTAACAAGTTCAAGGATTCGGTTTTTGAGTTCCTCAACATGCTCAGGCTCTTTGGCGGTTAAGAATAGCATATCCGGATGCTGGTGCTGAAGCTTTTCAACAAGAGCATCATCTACTTTGTCCAGCTTGTTGCCGACTTTAAGGAAAGGCACTCCGGTATTTTCCAGTACATTGATCTCTTTGTTCATTTCCACAATGTCTACCTGAGAAAGGTCAAAGAGGTAAATGATCATGGAAGCGGTTTTCATTTTGGCCTGGGTGCGTTCCACACCGATCTTTTCGATGGCGTCTGTGGTTTCGCGAAGCCCAGCCGTATCGATAAAGCGGAAGGCAACTCCGCCAATTACTATTTCGTCTTCGATAAAGTCGCGGGTGGTTCCAGCAATATCGGAGACTATGGCTTTTTCTTCATTCAGTAAAGCATTGAGCAGGGTAGACTTTCCGGCATTGGGTTTTCCGGCAATCACGGTCGGTACACCGTTTTTGATTACGTTACCCAAATCAAAACTTTGGATCAAAGCGTTTACTACTACCAATAGTTTGTTGACCAAATCCTTCAGGTCATCACGGCTAGCGAATTCTACATCTTCTTCACCAAAATCAAGCTCCAGCTCAATCATAGAAGCAAAGTGTATCAGCTCTTCGCGCAGCCTTTTGATTTCTCCTGAGAAACCACCGCGCATTTGGTTGAGTGCTGCATTATGAGCTGCCTCAGAATCGGCATTGATCAGGTCCGCTACAGCTTCGGCTTGTGCCAAATCGAACTGCCCATTCATAAAGGCGCGCTTAGTAAATTCTCCCGGTTTGGCAGGTCGTGCTCCTTTTCTGATCAGCAGTTGTATAATCTGCTTAATGATGAAGTTGGAGCCATGGCAGGAAATTTCCACTACATTCTCCTTGGTAAAGGACTTTGGTGCTATAAAAAGGGAGATGAGCACTTCGTCTAAAATGCGATTATCCTCATCTCGAATGGTTCCGAAATGAATGGTATGCGACTCCTGCGTACTTAAGTCCTTTCCTTTAAAGACCAGATTGGTAATGTTTATGGCTTCTTTTCCGCTCAGGCGAATGACGCCAATAGCACCAATTCCCTGAGGAGTTGCCAAGGCAATTATCGTATCATCGTTCTGCAGGAGGTTTTGCATGCTGCAAAGATATGCTTTCAAATGGATAGGACATCACTAATTGATTTCCACCAGCAGAGTTGATATCTTTTTACCTGTTCTACCGTTATGAAATTCAATTATGCATTGGCTCAAAGAACATGTCAAATCCATTTTAGTAGTAGCCTTTTGCCTGCTGGCCTTTATTGTTTTCGAGGCTTTTCAGCAGAAGTTTTACGCTGAAAACTTTGGAAACGGAATACTCCTTGAGGTGAGTTTTTGGGAGTTTTTAATGGTAGGGTTGAAACGTTGGACGATCTGGGTCTTGCTCTCGGTAGTGCTCATTTGGTTTGCTTTTCGTTACCCCATCAAGAGTAATGCTAACCTTTCACTTCTCATTCCGAGCTACGGATTTATCATGGTTGCTTTGCTTTTGGCCGATGTTGCAATGGCTGCCTTGCTTAACATGTGGGAGTTGGGGCAAAGCGGATTTTCCACCTTTTCCGAGCTCTATTACTACTTCTTCTTTCATAAAGCCCCGATTATTCTAGTATCGCTTATGCTGACTGTTTTGTTGGTGAACTATTACATTCTAAGACAAAGAGTAGAGGTTCAGGTGAAAAGGTTGGGACGACTTGAAGAGAATAACCAGCAGCTGACCCATCAGATTCAAAGTCAGAAGAGTAGCTTGTCAGATGAAAGTATGGTGATTCAGGTGAAGGTGGGGCATAGAACTAAGGTGATTGCCTTGGACACCATTCTATGGATTCAGTCTGACGATTATTGCGTGAAGATTCATACGCAGCATGAGGAATCTTTCACGCTAAGAAGCAGCCTTAAGCGGCTGGACGAGATGTTGCCCTCAGACCAATTCTTGAGAATTCATCGTACTGCCATTGTGCGACTGGCTGCTATTGACTCATTCTATCAAAATGGAAGATCTTATGTTTTGTTGAGCAATGGTGAGGAAGTTCCTGTAGCGCAGGCCCAAATGCGGCAGCTGAAAGCGCTGAGTTCTTTCCCTGCATAATCACGGAGTTTCGCTGCAAAAGAGTTTCAGACAAGGACTCATTCCTCCATTTTTGGAGAAAGATCGAATTATGAAAACTCTAAAACTTCTGATTTTAACCTTCTCTATAGGACTTTCTAATTCTCTGTTGGCTCAGGAGATTGATACTAGTTTTGAGCCTTCAAAGAAGCATCCTTATGGTCAGCCTAACCCCAAGGCTCCCGAGCAAGTCAGGGATTTTGCACCAATGATTGGTAAATGTGAGTGTACATCAACTTCGAGAGGAACAGGACAGGAATGGTCAGATCCACAGAAAATGACCTGGACTTTCAAGTACATCATGAATGGAATGGCTGTTCAGGATGAAACTCTAAAAGCTGACGGAATTCACTCGGGCAGTATTCGACAATATAATGCTGATAGTGCCAAATGGTATGTTCATTATTATTCAACATCGGGTGCTGCTCCGGTGTTGCCAGCCTGGGAGGGAGCGTATCAAAAAGAGGAGAATAGAATTCGTTTGTACCGTGAGCAAAAAGCTCCCAACGGAATGGAAGGGTTCTATCGACTCACTTTTTACGACTTCTCTGATATTGGTTACAAATGGATTGGCGAGTGGGTTGATAAGGAGGAAAAGATTGCTTTTCCAACGTGGAAGATTGAATGCAGGAAGGTAGAATAGTTATGAAAGTCTAAATTCTCCCCTCTGAGGGGAGATACAGAGGGGTGGTTGTCTGAAATTACTTACTCACCCCTTGTACCTGCCTACCGGCAGGCAGGTTCCCCCTAAGAGGGGGAAAGTAAGCTCCAGCGATTGATCATCAGAGTA
>JABXIP010000162.1 GCA_013373005.1 Cytophagia bacterium
TGCACCTCGCCATAATTGAGGTAGCCAACATTTACTGACCAGGTGCCGTAGTTCTCGAAATTCCGAACATAACTGACTGAGGTATTGGCGATATCTGCAAAATAGCCCAGGCGAGAAACCACCAACCAATTATGCATTTCGCTGCCCAGAAAGGCCGGATTATAAATGGCCTGCGCGGCATCATCCCAACCAGAAGTAAGATTCACACCACCTAAAGCTGCCAATCTTGCATTGGAAGGAAGATTGAGAAATTCAAAAGCCTTACTACCACCTAACTGAGCAAAGCCCCATTGAGGAGCCATGTACAAGGTTAAAAACAGAAGCAGCAGGCGTTTTTTCATTTCTCAGTTAACGCAAAATACGCCTTTATCAGTCTTCCAGAATAAAATCTATTGGTTTCGCTACTTTTTGATCGAGCAAGGCGAGTTCTAGCACCTCATCTGCCTTTTCCACATAGTGGAATTTCAGGCCTTTTATGTACTGATCACCAATTTCTTCTATATCCTTTTGGTTTCTCTCAGAAAGGATAATTTCCTTGATTCCGGCACGCTTTGCAGCCAGAATTTTTTCCTTGATTCCCCCAACCGGAAGTACACTCCCTTTTAAGGTAATCTCTCCCGTCATGGCCAGTTTATTCTTCACCTTTCTCTGCGTGAACAAAGAAGCCAAGGCAGTTAGCATAGTAATACCGGCACTTGGTCCATCCTTAGGTACCGCACCGGCCGGAATATGCATGTGCAGGTCATACTTTTCGAAGACTCTGTAGTCAATACCCAAGTCCTCGGCATGAGACTTAAGATAAGATATGGCTGCCATAGCCGATTCCTTCATCACATCTCCCAATTGACCTGAAAGGGTAAGCTTACCCTTTCCTCTACTTAAGCTAGATTCGATGAAGAGTATTTCACCTCCAACGGCAGTCCAGGCTAACCCTGTTACTACTCCTGCAGATTTGTTATCCTGATAAATCTCCTTGTCGAACCTCTTACCTCCGAGTACCTTCTCTATAAATTCAGGAGTTGCTTTTTTAGGATATTCCTCTTCCATAGCAATAGACTTAGCCACCGATCTGATGACTGAACCCACCACTCTCTCAAGACTTCTGACACCACTCTCTCGGGTGTAGCCTTCAATCAGGAATTGAATAGACTTTCTGTCGAAAGAAAAATCTTTCGCTTTGAGACCATGTTCTTTCTTCTGTTTAGGAATAAGGTGTCTTTTGGCAATTTCTATTTTCTCCTCAATGGTATAACCACTCACCTCAATAATCTCCATTCGGTCTCTCAAGGCCGGCTGAATGGTATCGAGCGAATTGGCCGTAGCAATGAAAAGTACTTTTGAAAGGTCATACTCAACCTCCAGATAATTATCTATAAATTCTGAGTTTTGCTCAGGATCTAGTACTTCCAATAAAGCTGAAGATGGGTCTCCTCTGAAGTTGGAGTTTACTTTATCTATTTCGTCAAGTACAAATACCGGATTACTGTACTTCGACTTCTTGATGTTCTGAATCACTTTACCAGGCATAGCACCCACATAGGTTTTTCTATGCCCACGGATTTCGGCTTCATCATGAATGCCTCCCAGTGACATCCTGACATATTGTCTACCTAAAGCCTTCGCTATTGAACGCCCAAGTGAAGTCTTACCGACACCCGGGGGGCCATATAAACAAAGGATCGGCCCTTTCAAATCGTTCTTCAATTTGAGCACCGCCAGGTATTCAAGAATTCTATCCTTTACTTTTTCCAGCCCAAAATGATCATCGTCTAGCACCTTCTTGGCCTTCTTCAGATTCAGGTCATCTTCAGAATATTCCCCCCAAGGAAGATCGACCATCATCTCTGCATAGTTCATGGCTATCGGGTACTCCGCAGCCATGTGATTCATACGAAGAATCTTGTCCAGTTCTTTGTTGAAATGCTTGGCAATTTTCTCAGGCCAATGCTTATTTCTGCCCTTTTCCCTTAACGCTTCAACCTCTCTTTCGGGACCATCTTCTCCCAACTCATCTTGCAAAACTTTCATTTGTTGACGCAAGAAATAATCGCGTTGCTGCTGGTCAATATCAGAGTGAACCTTGTTCTGAATTTCGCTTTTCAATTCGAGCATTTGCATTTCCTTCATCAGGTACTGCAATAGCTTGGTTGCTCTTTCAATTCCATCGTTTACTTCGAGCAAAACTTGCTTGTCTTTAGCCTCGGCATTGATGTTTGAAGAAAGGAAATGAACCAAAAAACTCGGTTTTTCAATATTTTCAAGAGCTACCTGCGCCTCTTTAGGAATCTCAGGATTAAGAGCCATGATACGATTGGCCGTATCTCTGATAGACTGAATAATAGCCTTTACCTCTTTGCTTTGCCTCTTTGGAAAATTCTCTGGTAGATATTCAACCCTGGCCTTTAGCACAGGACTTTCGGAAACCAATTCCTTTACGGAAAAGCGCTGTTTGCCCTGCACAATGATGGTTGTATTACCATCGGGCAAAACCAACATCTTCACAATCTTGGCTACCGTTCCTATACCAAAAAGATCGGTTGTTTTTGGGTCATCTACTTTAGGGTTCTTCTGGGTAAGAATACCAATGATTTTATCTCCTTTGTAGGCTTGTTTTACTGCTCTAATGGATTTCTGTCTTCCGACAGTTATAGGTATCAGAACGCCCGGAAAAAGCACCGTGTTTCTAACGGCCAATATGGGAAGTTCATCGGGTAAGTCTTCTCCTTCTACAGAATCATCCTCATCCGGAGCAATCATTTGAATTAGCTCCTCACCATCTTCAGTCATTTCTGCGGCAAGAATGGTTCCGATCATTTGTCTATCTATCTTCATAATCTGATGTCAACATGACACGTTGTGTCATAGTTATCAAGGGCATACCCAAATTGCAAGCGCTATGCCAAAGCTGGTTTTGGCAGTAAGTGCCTTTTTATAGTTGTGAAATGAAGTGTAACTTACCTGTGATTATTTGTGCCTAAATTCTACTGCGTTCGTATGCTCAAGCGAGGTATCTTTCTATTACTCGTTGCTCTCTGCTGCATCCCTTCCGCAGCGAATGGACAGTTCTTGGGCAAAAAGAAGAAGCGAAAAGCTGAAAAACTAGAACTCAGTTCTGACTCCGTTTCAATTGAAATCACCGATTTAGTTTTCAAAAACATTAATGGAAATCCTGTTTATTACAATAAGAAGCTGCAGAGCAAAATTGAAGAACTGGACAAAGCCGAAAAGTGGGAAGAGCTGTATCCTCTGCTCTTAGAGTATGTATCAAATTTCGGAACACAAAACTTTGCGCATCAGACCTATTACATCTGGCGACTAGCCAAACTTACAGAAGTCTTCGGCTCTGAAGAGCAGGCAAAACCATTATATGCCCTGGTTTTAAAGCATCACAGACAGGGGTTGAACATTCCACAAATACTGGCCAGATACGACTCCTTGAACAGAAATAAAAAAGAACACTATGTACCGCTAGACTACTACTATGAGCTTGTGGAATACAGAAGGCAGGTAGATACGCTCATTCCGCCAAGAGGGGTGCTTACCACTATGGGGCCGATGGTTAACTCTGATAATGAAGATTATGCTCCTATGGTTTCGAGAGGTGACTCTGTGCTCATTTTTACTTCTAAAAGAAATTCCGTGAATACGGGTATCAATAAGCACATCAATGAAGATATCTTCATTACCCGACTTCAGAACAACCATTGGGGCAAAGCGGAAATGTTTGAACGAATTAACTCCCGTTACAACGAAGGTTCAGGATACCTAACCAGAAATGGAAAGGAGCTGTTCTTCGCTCGCTGTGAATCGCCCGATGGCTTCGGCAACTGCGACCTATACTATTCGCACTATCAGGGGGATACTATTTGGTCAGAGCCTAAAAACCTCGGAGAAAACATCAATTCAGACGGATGGGATTCTCACCCTACTTTGAATGTGACTGAGGATACACTTTACTTTTCTTCAGATCGAAGAGGTGGTTTCGGCTTGGCAGATCTCTATTATTCAGTGAGAGGCAGCAAAGGTGAATGGAGCACAGCCAAAAACCTGGGACCAATTGTAAACACTCGAATGAACGAAGTAAGCCCCTTCTTCCACCCAGAGCATAATGTACTTTACTTTAGCTCGAATGGTCACCTATTGAACTTCGGTGATTATGACATTTACAAAAGCTACCATCTTGGAGGCGGTTGGTCTGAACCTGTGAATATTGGTCCTTTGGTGAATGGAAAAGGCACAGAGTTCTATTTTTCTATCGACCATCAATCGAACTATATCTATTACGCCCGATCGGAAGAGGAGAGCATGAAAAACCTCGATTTATACTCCTTCCCGCTTCCAATGGAGGGTCAACCTCTGGCCACCACAAGGTTTTCAGGAAAGATTCAGACACTTACCGGTAAGGTTCCGCAAAATGCAGTAGTCTCCATTATTGATTTGGATGAAGGTGTTGAAGTAGCACCAAAATACGCCAGAGATGACGGCACTTTTGAATTCGACCTGATTAACAACAGAAACTACTTGTTGATTGTGCAAGGGGATGACATTTTCCGACTGGAGAAACTTTTCTTCTTAGACGGAGATATGGAGTATAATGGCATTGTTGAACGAGTGGCCAGCACCATTGAATTTGCCTCATTAGAGTTCAAGAATGGTAGCTCAGAGATCTTACCTGAAATGCATGCTGACCTACAAAAAGTAATTGATTTCCTGATAGATCACCCAACATTCAACCTTAACATTTCAGGCCATACCGACTCTAGCGGAAATGCCATTCTGAATCTTAAACTTTCGCAACAAAGGGCCGATGCCATCAAGCGATACTTGGTCAATACAGGAAATATTCAGGACCAAAGGATTTTTGCAATTGGTTATGGCAGTGAAAAACCGATTGTAAAGGAGGAGAAAACTGATGAGGACCGTAAATTAAATAGGCGGGTCGAGTTTGAAATTTACCGCGACCCGCCTAAGGAAAAAATGAACTCAATAGATAACTACTAGATGTTGAACATTTTTAAAATATCATTTCCGAAGACAA
>JABXIP010000528.1 GCA_013373005.1 Cytophagia bacterium
AAACTAGTTTCACTCCTTCTGGATCAACTAGATGCTACATTAGAGGATGTTTTACCGGAAAAGGGAGTTCATTTCAGAATTCTTATTCCCAACCATATGGTAATTGGTAGTATCTAAAATGTAAAGGCTAACTTTCCGAATACTCGTTTATTGTTATGGGTAGAATGCTTTACGATCAGAATGACTGTAGCCCCCCAGAGTAGAAACCAATAATTCGGAATTCAAAGACTCAAAAGTCTCGAACACCTCTATAAATTAATACTTTGCCCTAGTTTTCAATTTTAATTTGAATTGTACTATTCAAAGATATCAGATCCATACCTAATCAATCAACCAAAACAACCCACCTTTCATAAAATCTCAGTTTATTGACTAAGATCTCCAACCTTAAATAGCATACAAACGACTCATACATCCTACTTATTTGAAATAATTTTATTTTTTTTCAAATCAAAACAAACACATGTTGTCACTAGAAAAATGTAAATAAGCTTTAAAAGCTAGCCAAAACAAGGTTTCTAACGACTCCACACAGATCAGTACATATTGTATTATTCTTATCAATAAGCTACATTCAATTATGAATTGAAGGCAGCTTCAATTTCGTCAAGAACCTAAACAGACTCATGAAAATCAACCGAAATAAAATCTCAGAGCCGGAATCTGTGACCATCATTGCCGCAGGAACAACTATGACCGGTAAAATAGAGTCCAATCAACCCATAAGAATAGAAGGCAGATTTATTGGTGATATTAATGGTAAAGGAACAGTAACCACTTGTTCAGACTCTTCTGTACAAGGCAATATAGAGGCCGATGAAATTATAATAGGTGGCCAAATTAAAGGTGAGCTCTCCGGATTCACTTCAATTACCATTCAACATACAGGAGCTGTAGAGGGCTCAATTCAATCAGATACTATCATCATCGAAAAAGGGGGCTTATTTGAGGGAGAATGCCTCATGACTCAGAAAGAGGTTGAGATCATTGAGATGGGACCAAAACTTCTTGAAAAGCAAGCATAAAAGCTCTTTAACTGACTATTCTAGGTTATGAAAACTTTCAGATATCGGCTTTGCATCATATTAGGTCTGCTACTAAGCATATCTGTTTATCCACAGTTTATTGGAAATGGATCCTCAGCTGACGTCTATGTATTCTTCAACTTTAGCAGTTCTACCCTAACCGAAGTCACTAAAAAGCAACTAGATGATGTTGCAGAAAAGCTTGAAAATGAGCCTAAACTAAGCATCAAAGTGGTTGGTCATGCCGACTACATTGATAAGGAAGATTTTAATCAAGAATTATCTCAAAAGCGTTCAGCAAAAGTTGCCGAGTACCTTGTTTCCAAAGGTATTTCAAGTGACAGAATAAGCATGGCAGCTTATGGAGAAACCCTGCCAATTTCAAACAATGAATCTGACCTGGGTAGAAAACTAAATAGAAGAGTTGAAATCTACTTTATTACAGAGAATGAGATAGATACAAACCTCTCTTCTTTAGATCAGGCAGTCAATTCATATAAAGGCAAAAAAATTGCCAGAAAGGAGGAATCCAGGAAGTAAACAATCTACGTTCATACAAAACGCTGACTACGTTTTGTATTGAATAACCAAAATCAAATAGCTCGGAAAATAGGTGAAAAACCTAATTGTTTTGAATAGGTAATATTTCAACCTCTGAAAAAGCTTCCTCCGATAAATTTGATAAGTCATTCACCAAAACTGATAAGATTACGAAAACCTAAACACATTGATTCTTAAGTGAATCGGATTTTCGATAGTCTCTTCAATACGAAGTTCAGCAGTTTAATTAATGGTACCGACAGCCATTATTAAGCATAACTGAAAAGTTATTCAGACTACTACGATAACTCGAGACTTTTAGAGCTTAAGAGCTTTCCAGTTCACCTCTAAAATGTTCATATCATCTAGTAGCTGTTGATTTAAAACTTAACGCTTCAAAAAAGAGTTATATGAAACAGAAGAGAGTCATTATTTTATTGTGCTTTTTCTTCTCTACCATTTCTTCACTACTAGGACAGTCTATTGGGATCGGTAAAGTTGATTTTACCCCGGATAGTGCTGCTATTCTTGAATTAAAATCTGATAATCAAGGGCTATTAATACCCCGATTAACCATAAATCAGAAGGAGTCAATTCAAAACCCTCCTATCGGACTTTTAATTTTTCAGGTTGAAGAACCAATAGGTTTCCACTTTTTTACCTCCTCAGGCTGGAGTTACTTAGTTGATAATAACGTCAGTCAATCTGTCAATTTTCAACAATTGAATTTTGATAGTAACTCAGGCATTTTATCTCTCGAAAACGGTGGTTCTATTGACCTAAGCCAATATCTATCAGGGCGAAAGATTCTCAATGGCCCTACTCCTCCTAGCGCATCTACAGGCAGTAATGGTGACTTTTACTTCAATACGAAAGACAAAGAATTTTATGGACCGAAAACCGCTGGAGCATGGGGAACAGCCACTTCCCTAGTCGGACCAGCTGGTGTTGATGGTATCAATGGTACTGATGGTGTTGACGGTGTAGATGGCGTTGACGGTAAAACTATCCTAAACGGTACTACTGACCCTACTTCTACGGATGGCGTTGATGGTGATTTCTTCCTAAACACCATTACTTACGACCTATTCGGACCTAAAACTGCTGGAGCTTGGGGAACTGCTAAATCGCTTGTAGGTCCGGCTGGAGCTAATGGCGCTGACGGTGCTGATGGCGTTGATGGCATCAATGGAACTAACGGTACTGATGGTATAGACGGAGCTGACGGTGCAGATGGATTAGACGGAAAGACAGTCCTTAACGGAACTATTGACCCTACTTCTACGGATGGCGTTGATGGCGATTTCTTCCTCAACACTATTACTTACGATCTTTTCGGACCTAAAACTGCTGGTGTTTGGGGAACAGCTAAATCGCTTGTCGGACCAGCAGGTGCTAATGGCGCTGACGGAGCTGATGGTATCAATGGAACTAACGGTACTGACGGTGTTGACGGAGTAGATGGAGCTGACGGTACTGATGGATTAGACGGTAAAACTATTCTTAACGGAACCACTGACCCTAATTCAACTGACGGAGTGGATGGCGATTTCTACTTGAACACCATTACTTACGACCTATTCGGACCGAAGACTGCTGGGGTTTGGGGAAGCGCCAAATCGCTTGTCGGTCCTGCCGGTGCTAATGGAGCGGACGGTGCTGATGGTGCAGATGGCGTTGAC
>JABXIP010000031.1 GCA_013373005.1 Cytophagia bacterium
ACAACGACCGTTTCTTTACGGATGAGTTCACTCATGGTAAAAAGGCAGTCTTTGTTCAGTACAAAGTCCTGACTTCTTTTTTCAGGCATTTGAAGATGCAGGCCCTTAGTGCCATGAATCATCATGTGATATGGTCTAAGGTGTGGAGCTAATTCTGAGATCATATCTCTAAAACCGGATGAAGGGATAACCGGAAAGAGTACGTTACATTTTTGCGGCAAATCTTCCAGCCTGTTGGTCACTTCAACATTGTCTTCCAGTTTTTGGCCGGCAGAAATGCGAGTTTTTTCCATTTCCTCACAGGTTTGAGGATTTCTAGCATAGAGTAGCACATCTACATTTTTTGCCAGAATGTTGGCAACTGCGGTTCCGAAACTACCGGCACCAATAACTCCAACCAATTGATCAGACATATTTTTCCAGATTATAGCCAGCTAGCCTATTGTGATAGTAGTACAGCAAGTTGAGGTCTTGTGTAGTAATATCACCTTTTTTATTCTTAACCAATGGACGTTTGGAGTGGTACATGCCCACATTTTTAAGTCCATGGTTAATGATCTTATCTGCCTCCCCGGTCAAATATGGGGAAACGCCAATCTCACCAGCATTGTACATGCGGTGAACCTTTGCCAAAACACTTTCGAAGGAGGTTCTGAACTCTTCATATGGAATGAACAGATCTTCTTCCGGCAATCTGAGTAGGTTATATAAATCTAGTTTTTTGAATTGTCTCTGGAATATAACGAAGGCAGTAAAGGCCACTAGATGGCTGGCGAATACCTTGTTAATTCTATGGTATTCCTCAACTATTCTTTCACTCAACATTCGAGTGTACTCATCCTCACGCTGTTGGTTAGAAGAAATAATTCTTCCATCCTGAGTAAAATATTCCTGGGTGTCTATTACTCTTCCACTCTTGTCGAAACTTTGCCCCTGATCATCTACATAGTTGCCAAGCACATCCATGGCGCGCCCAATAGAAACAGAGATGTCGGAGCCCTTGGTAAAGAATTTTAGGAGGAAAGCAGAGATTTTATAGGAAGTAGAATACTCGTCATTTTCAACATAATACCTTTCCTGGCCCTGAAGTTTGAGGTATTGCCTGATCAAACTTGGGGCTTCCAGCACAAAGTTGTAGTTGAGGGTAACAGGGACTACGAAAATCTTCTCAAGTGCATCTCGCTTGCCCTTTTGGTAGTTGATGCGTTGTGCTTCAATGGCAGTACTGAGCAAGCCCAGCTTCAATCTCTTTTCAATCTGACCCGACCTGGACCTGGTGCCGCCAGGAAAGAACAAACTATGACAACCCTTCTGAATGGCGAGACTGGAATAGGTTTTTAGGGTTTCCAGGTATAATAAATTCTTTTTCCTTCGGTCTACCTTGTAAGCGCCAAGGCTATTCATAAAGTAGGCGAAGATCTTGATGTTAAATAGGTTAAGTCCGGCTCCATAGATAAAGGCCGGAAGGCCCAAGGCATTGATTACCCAGCCGATAAGAATGGAATCGAGGTTACTGAAGTGGGTTGGCACCATAATGATGGTGCCCTTTTTCGCCAGGGTTCTAATCTGGTCTACTTCGCCAGTAATATGAATTTTATCTTGAAGGGTATATTGGGTACTGAAGATCGACCAGAAGCCTCTTGCTCTAGAGGCATTCAATAAGCGTGCAAAGCCAAAGGTGACCATAGATCTGGCCATTCTATAACGAGACTTCTTAAAGTTACCCGCAATTTCATTGGCATATCGACTTACAAAGTCGATTAGAATCTTATCCAGAATTTCGTTTTTCTCTTCCTCTTGGTCTGATTTGGAAATATCTACAAGACGCTCTTTTACCGAATTCAGAAATGCCTGTTCATCTGGTGGATCGACCGCCCAGGGGTTTCTTTTTATACGAAGCTTTTCACGGTATAAAGTAGTTTCTATTTCTTCGATCAGAGCATCTCTAGATCTATTTTGAGCCTTGATTCTTCTGATACTCTCTTCTGCAACCTCCTTAATGAAGGCGTCTCTGTTTCTGCTCAGCTCAACAACCGGCCATTCATCTATTCCGCCAGGAAGTACCTGCTCAAACTTTTGTTTTTTGTAGTCTTTTGAGATGGGTTGCATTCAGTATTGGTCACCGGCTTTCTACAGGCTATTGCCCCAAGTGCCGTTTCAATTGGTCACAAAGTAATATAATTTCTTCTTCAGAATTGAAGCTATGCAAGCAAATCCTCAAACGTTCTGTGCCTTCTTTTACAGTCGGGCTTAAAATTGGCCGAACGTCATAGCCTGCAACTTGCAATTCAGTAGCTAGTGCTTTGGTCTTATCGTTTCCTCCAATCAGTACTGATTTTATGGGCGATGGTGTTGAGAATTCAGCCAATTGCTGATTAAAGAGCTTAGATTTTGAAAGTACATTAAGCTGAAGGCTAGGGTGAGTTTTTAAGTAGTCAAAAGCACACTGAATAGAAATAAGTTCGAAGGCTGAAGGTGCTGTTGTATATATGAATGGTCTGGAAAAATTAATAAGGAAGTCTTTGGCTGATTGACTGCTAGCCACTGCTGCTCCGTGAATACCCATGCCTTTACCAAAGGTGTAGACTACAGCAAAAACTGAATTATTTAAACCTAACTCATTGACCAGTCCTGCTCCGGCTTCTCCCCAAACCCCTGTGCTATGGGCTTCGTCTACTATTAATCTCGCATTGTATGATTGGCATAATTCAGACAATTCTCCCAAAGGAGCCATATCTCCATCCATTGAGTAAACGGATTCACAAGCTACATATGCCTGACCTTCTGCAGTCCTCAATTTTCGTTCAAGGTCTTCCAGGTTATTATGGAGGAATGGAATTCGCTTGGCCAGACTTAGTCGGCAGCCATCTTTTATACAGGCATGCGATAATTCATCATAGATAATAGTATCGCCTCTTTGAGGAATGGATGAGAAAATGGCCAGATTGGCCATATAACCTGAGTTGAAAACCAGACAAGCAGGAAATCTGAATTTTTCTGAAAGGTATTCTTCAGTCTTTTGAATAAGTGTGCTGTTGCCGGTGATCAAACGTGAGCCGGTCGAGCCATTCAGATACTTACCTGATTCGTATTCCTTTAGAATCAGCTTCTTAAGTTTTTCAGACCTCGCAAGGCCGAGGTAATCATTAGAAGAAAAGTCCAGCAAATAGGTATTGCTCTCCTTTAAAACTCTTAGAGAATTCTTCTTTCTTCTTTCTTCCAGCTTTTGTTCCAATGAGTCCATTTGCGAGCAAAGGGTAGCGCGACACAAAAATAATTGCCACTTTTGCCCCAATCTAATAATACATGAGGTTTCTTAAAGCGTTTGCTGTAGCAACTTTTTTCTTTTCTTTCAATCTGAGCGCTCAGACGGAATATCGTAATCAGGAGTTGTCTATTGCTAATGACAATGATGTCTATCTATTTCTCAACATTGATCGGTATTATTCGAATGGCCTTTTTCTGAACTATCGTTTTGTGCCAAATAGTTATTTCGGAGATACAACACGCGCCAAGCGTATCTACGATTTAGGACTAATCCAAAAATATTGGACCCCACAGAATGTGACATTAGAAGATCCTGAAGATTATGATCGTCCTTATGCAGGGCTCCTCACCCTATCATTAAGAACAGCAGTTTTTCCGAAGAATGATAGAAGGTTATCTTATGGTCTTGAACTCGGTGTCATTGGAAAGCCCTCAGGAGCACAGGCTTTTCAGGAGTGGTATCACGAGAAATTTGGCTTTCCTCAACCAGTGGGATGGGATTATCAGGTGCCTAATGGGTTGGTTCTGGATTTGAAAATGGAATACAACCGACAATTTTTTCTTGTCCCGAGCAAGCTAGATTTAATCACCAGTAGTTCTGCTTCATTGGGTACTGGTTTTATCAATGCCATGCAGAGAGTAGATCTAAGATTCGGCAGGTTGGGTAATATAAACAATAGTGCCTTGTTTAATTCATTGATTGGTTCTGGTAGTGAAAAACTGGAGACTCATAACTATTTCTTTATAGGCTACGGGTTAGAGGTTGTTGGACACAATACTACCATTCAAGGTCATCTCTTTGGTAATAATGACTATCCATATTCGGAGGATATCCTTCCTTTAGTTAGACATTTGAGAATTGGTTTTGCTACTAGTTCTAAAACCACAACCTTTAGGCTCACCTATAACTGGTTAAGTAGAGAGGTGGATCAATGGGCTGCAGGTAGACATGCATACATTGGAATGCAGATTGACTATAGAATTCAGCCTGGAAAGTCTAGCTCTTCAAGAAGTCAATAGTTCTTTCTACAGCATTGGCTAAATCCTTCGGGAGCTTAGAATCAGCGAAAGGGTGTTTTGCTCCAAAGGTATGACTGGCTTGTTCAATAATATGAAGGTTTGCATCGGGCTTCCACTGCTTGAGTTGAAAAGCTGCATTGATATTTACTGTTTCATCGTTTGTTCCATGAACAATAAGCATAGGTTGTGATACTTTCTCTATGGCTTTTTCAATCACGAACCTTCCTTCATTCTTTAAGAAGTCTTCTACAAACTGATAGTACATGGGGAAATTCTCACCGGTTAGTGAATTTTTCACATAGATAACCCCATGGGTTTTCCAGTACATTAATTCGGCAGGAGAGAAGTACGAGGCAAAGTCATAAACAGAAGCCCAGGTAACCAGTTTCTTGATTCGGCTATCCTCAGAAGATTTAATGATTGAAATACCTCCACCTCGGCTATGTCCTATTAAATAGATGTTATCCGGATCGATTTGGTACTCTTTGGTAGTGTCTTCCTGACTAAGGTGATCAAGCAGGCGATCCAGGTCTTCGAGCTCTTTGCTGAAACTGTTGTGTCCGAATGCCTCAAGGTCATGAATTTCATCGAGCTTGTTGGGTGCAGTGCCATTAAAGGAGAAATTGAGCTTGCATAAACAAAAGCCTTCCGTTGCTATTTGGTCGGCCATTATTGGCCAAGGTCCCCAATCCTTAAAGCCTTTGAAGCCATGGGCAAGAATGACCAGTGGTTTTGAAACTTGGTTGTCGCAAAATGTGATGTCTGCGGTGATCGGTTTTTGAGGACTTTCACCACGAATGATCAATTCTTTTTTTGTCAGTTGATGCACCTTGTTTTCTCGAATTTGCTGTTATGTTTTTGAGGTTGCTAGTTTAACTATTATCATTGTACCACTCAAGTAAAATGACCCTTCAACTTAAAGAAATACAGGCTCCCATAGCCTCCGAAATGGTCGATTTCGAGGAGAAATTCAGGTCATTTATGACGAGCAAGGTCTTCCTTCTCGATAAAATCATGAGTTACATCGTGAAGAGAAAGGGGAAGCAAATGCGACCTATGTTCGTTTTTCTGTCGGCCGGTACTTCAGGGGAAATAGCTGATAGAACCTATCGGGGTGCATCGCTTATAGAGCTTCTGCATACAGCTACTTTGGTTCATGACGATGTAGTTGATGATTCTAACTTTAGAAGGGGCTTCTTCTCCATTAATGCGCTTTGGAAGAATAAGATTGCTGTTTTGGTCGGTGACTATTTGCTTTCACGTGGGCTACTGCTTTCGGTAGATCATGAAGATTTCGACCTACTAAAGATTGTTTCTGAGGCTGTTCGTGAAATGTCTGAAGGTGAGTTGTTGCAAATGGCAAAGGCTCGAAATCTGGACATTACCGAAGAGATTTACTACGATGTTATTCGTCAGAAAACAGCTTCGCTCATTGCTTCTTGTTGCGCTGTTGGGGCTGCTTCTTCAGGTGCCGATAAGGAGACAATCCTTAAAATGAAGGAGTTTGGCCTTAACGTAGGAATGGCTTTCCAGATCAAAGACGACCTATTCGATTATGGCACTAGCGAGATTGGTAAGCCACTTGGAATAGATATTAAAGAGAAGAAAATGACTCTTCCATTGATCTACGCCTTATCCAAGGCAAGTTCTGCTGACAAAAGAAGGATCAAGAGGATAGTCAAGAGCAACCGACAGACCAACAAGAAGGTACAGGAAGTAATAGATTATGTAAAGGCCTCAGGAGGAATAGAGTATGCCAAAGAGGTGATGAATAGTTATTATGAGAAGTCCAGAAATCTACTTTTGGAATTCCCTGAATCTCAATACCGCCAAAGCCTTTTGGATCTTGTTCAGTTTACTATAGAGCGTACTAAATGATAACACCCGATGCTTTTGTGCAACGGGTGTTACTTCGTTAGTAGTTAAGTATTTGTACTTAGTAAGTATGATAAGTGTCAGTCTCTCATCACTTATAAAACAACTCTATTGAGTATGCACCTTATCTTCAGAAAACCTGCTTTTCATCAGAGTTGAGTTCTACCTCTTCTCTAATCTTTACCGCTGATCTTAATTATCTGGGGAAACCTCCCACCATACTCCACTTTTTAATCTTACGTCTTCCTTTAAAATCACATGGTGCTTTAAATAATTGATAATCAGTGCTTAAAATGATTTTGCCTTAAGAGAAGAAATGCATCGTTTTTCTGCGATTACAGCGAAATTTCAAAGATTTTTCTCTATTTTAAGCTAAAGTGGGAAAAAAGGGAAAAAAGTGGGGAGAAGTGGAATGTTTTTCTATCTTTGTCTTAGTTCAGGTGTGTAATGACTTTTTTTACTGGAGAATATGACTGTAAGCTAGACGTAAAAGGAAGGCTTGCTTTACCTGCAAAGGTAAAGTCTGCGTTGCCTGATGTGGCTACTCAGGAACTTGTCTTAAGGCGAGGTTTTGAGTCGTGTCTGGTTTTATATCCAATGCTCGAGTATAAGAAGATTATCAACCGCGTTCGGTCTTTAAGTGAGTTTAATGAAGATTACAGGAGGTTTCAGAGAAGCTTCTTCCGTGGAAATCTAGAAATAGAAATGGACGGTTCAGGAAGAATTAATATTCCTGCAAGAATGATGAGTTTTGCTTCGCTGGAAAAGGATGTGGTCTTGGTGGGATTGGGGAATCGTGTGGAGATCTGGAATCCTGATCTGTATGAAGAAAATCTCATCAACGACACTTCGGAATACTCCAAGCTGGCCGAAAAATACTTGGCAGAAGATTAACAAGTAATGGCTGAATATCATGTGCCCGTAATGCTGAAAGAATGTATTGAAGGGCTCAATATCAAACCTGACGGAATTTATGTAGATGTGACCTTCGGTGGAGGTGGGCATTCTAAAGAGATACTAAGGCATTTGTCTGATGCAGGAAAGCTTTTTGGTTTTGACCAGGATGTGGATGCTAAAGCGAATGCCGAAACTATAGAAAATCGTTCTTTCACATTTGTACAAGCCAACTTCAGGTATCTGAAGCGCTACCTAAAACTTCATGGTGTAAAGCAGGTAGATGGAATTTTGGCTGATCTCGGAATTTCTTCTCATCAGATAGATGAGGCGTCTCGCGGGTTTTCAACTCGTGGTAATGCTGAATTAGATATGAGAATGGATAGGTCGGCTGATAAATCTGCTAAAACTGTAGTAAATGAATATGAAGAGAGAGAGCTGCATAAGATACTGGGGATTTATGGGGAGATAAGAAATGCGAAGTCTGTGGCTTCGGCTATTGTCTCGCAGAGATTCTCAAGGCCATTTCAGACCACTTTCGATCTGATTGAGTTGCTGAAAAAATTCGCGCCACGAGGAAAGGAAAACAAGTACTACGCGCAGGTTTTTCAGGCCATCAGAATTGAGGTGAATGAGGAAATGGCGGTGTTGGAAGACTTTTTAAGTCAAAGTGCAGAAGTATTGAAGCCGGGCGGTCGATTGGTGGTGATGAGCTACCATTCTCTGGAGGACCGAATGGTGAAGAATTACATCAACAAAGGCAAAGTCTTTGGTGAGGTGGAGAAAGATTTTTTTGGAAATGAATTAAAACCCTTCGGGGCAATAAATAGAAAGCCGGTTACGGCAAACCAACAAGAACTAACAGAAAACAGCCGATCGAGAAGCGCCAAGCTGCGAGTGGCTGAACGTATTGAAAATGGCAGAAAACAGGTTTAGAATTAAATCGGAAAGTAAAGGCTCGGGGAAAGGCTTCTTCGGGTTTTTGTCGTCTGGTTTAAAATTAGGAAAAGCCTTTGAAACAGGCTTCCCTGTTAAGTACATGCCTAAAGTCATCTTCGCTGTTCTTTTGGGAATCATCTACGTTTGGAACAACCACTATGCTGAAAGGTCTACCAGGGAACTGGATAAACTGGAAGAAGAAGTGGAAGACTTAAGGGCTGATGTTACTACGCTTGAAGCAGAGTACATGTACAGCAAGAAGCAGTCTGAAGTGGCCAGGAAGGTAAAAGATCTTGGTCTGGAAGAAAGTAAAGAGCCGCCAGTAAAAATCATTGTAGACGAAGATGAATATTAAGCGCTCCATACTGCTTCGTGTTCGAATAGCTTTTTTGGTGGCGGTTGTGTTTGTTTTGGCCGTTGTCTATAAGCTGGTAGAGGTTCAGATGATTGAAGGTGATCACTGGCGTTCATTGGCTGAACAAAGCAGTCTCGATTATAAAACAATTAAAGCAACCAGAGGGAATATTTATGCCGATGGTGATGATTTGCTAGCCACTTCATTGCCATTCTATCAATTGGCATTCGATCCTTCATTGGTTAACGATGAGATATTTACGTCTAAAATAGACTCCCTTTCAACCCTACTGTCGAAATTTTTCCGAGATCATTCTTCAGATTATTACAAGAAGAAGATCTCGGAGGCTCGACAAATGAAAAGCCGTTATTTGGTGCTCAACCGAGAATTGGTGAATTATCGGCAAAGACAGGAAATGCAGCAATGGCCTATTTTTAGAAGAGGTCAGATGCGTGGTGGTGTCATTTTTGAGAAAGAAGATAGAAGATACAAGCCTTTCAAGGGTTTGGCTCAGCGTACCATCGGTTCATTAGATAGTGAAGATGAAGGTCTTGCTGGAATTGAGGCAAGTTTCAATGATTACCTCAATGGTCAGGATGGAGAAGGACTTTACCAAAGAGTTGCCGGAGGTAACTGGAAGCCTGTCAATGCATCTACCGATGTGCGCCCAATTGATGGCTATGATATTCATACAACCATAGATATCAATCTTCAAGATGTTGCTCAAAATGCCTTATTAAGAGCGGTTTCTACTTATCAGGCAGAA
>JABXIP010000372.1 GCA_013373005.1 Cytophagia bacterium
CCAATATGGTTTTCCGTAAAAGCGGTTATGGTGAAATCCTTGTTCATTTTTAAGATAATCTTACATCTGAAACAGAAGCTCCGGTAGGCACCATTGGGAATACATTGTCTTCCTTCCCTACATGAACCTCGAGCAAATAACTTCCGTCATACTCCAACATTTCGGCTACTGCCGCTTTTAAATCTTCTCTCTGATCGATCGATTTACCTTTAATACCGTACCCTTCAGCAATCTTCACGAAGTCAGGGTTGATTAGCTCGGTTGAGCTATATCTCTTGTCGAAGAACAGCTGTTGCCACTGTCGTACCATACCCAAAAAGCTATTGTTCAGGATGATGATTTTAACGGCAGCTCGAGTCTGAAAAATGGTACCCAATTCCTGAATAGTCATTTGGAAACCTCCATCTCCTATCACCGCAATAACCTCTCTATCTGGAGCGCCAAGCTTAGCACCTAAAGCAGCAGGAAGACAGAAACCCATGGTTCCCAAACCTCCCGAAGTAATATTGCTTTTCGACTGTTTGAACTGAGTATATCGGCAAGCCACCATTTGGTGCTGACCTACATCGGTGACCAGAATGGCATCACCTTGAGTCAATTCATTGACTTCCCTAATTACCTCACCCATGGTCATTTGACCTTCGGATGGGTGTAATTCAGGCTGAATGACTTGCTCCTTCTCTACCTCATCATATGCTCTGAATCGATCCAACCATGCCTGATGGCTTTTTCTTTTCACCAACTCGGTCAACTGCTGCAGGCTTTCCTTACAATCGCCCAATACGGGAGCATCTACCTTCACATTCTTATTGATTTCTGAAGGATCAATATCCAAGTGAACCACCTTAGCTTGCTTGGCATACTTAGACAGATTACCTGTTACGCGATCATCGAAACGCATACCGATGGCAATTAGCACATCGCATACATTGGTGAGCTTATTCGGACCATAATTGCCATGCATTCCCAGCATACCCACATTAAGCGGATGCTCAGTTGGTAGTGCAGAAAGCCCTAAAAGCGTCCATGCAGCAGGAATTCCAGACTTTTCAATGAAGGTTTTAAACTCTTCTTCGGCCTGACCTAAAATCACTCCTTGTCCGAAAAGCACAAATGGCCTTTCAGCCTGATTGATTAGATCGGCAGCTTTTTGAACAGCCTCAGGATCAACTTCGGGAACAGGCTTATAACTTCTTACGGTCTCGCACTTTCTGTATTCGAATTCCAGTTCATTGAACTGCGCATCCTTGGTGATGTCAATCAACACTGGTCCAGGGCGACCGCTTTTGGCAATGTAAAATGCCTTCGCAATAGCCTCCGGTATATCTTCAGCCTTTGTAACCTGATAATTCCATTTGGTGGCCGGCATGGAGATACTGATAATATCAGTCTCCTGAAAAGCATCTGAACCCAACAATGGAGAAGCCACCTGACCGGTGATGCATACCAAAGGAGTAGAATCGATCATCGCATCAGCAATTCCGGTAATTAGGTTGGTAGCACCCGGTCCTGAAGTAGCCATCACCACACCTACGCCTCCGGTTGCTCTGGCAAAGCCCTGAGCAGCATGGATGGCACCTTGTTCATGACGGGTCAACACATGATGAATTTTGTCTTGATAGTGGTAAAGGGAGTCGTATACGGGCATAATTGCCCCACCAGGATAACCGAATATAGTCTCCACTCCCTCGGCAACAAGGGAACGAAGCACCGCATCGGCACCTGAAGTTTTTACTTTTTCGCTTATGGATTGAATTGCTACTGCTTCCATATTGTTCTATTTATCGGTTACACAGCCCTCTGATGCAGAGCTAACTGCTTTCGCGTATTTATAAAGTGCTCCTCTTCTCACCTTCAATTCTGGAGCTTTCCAATGCTTTCTTCTCTCAGCCAACTCTTCATCAGAAATCAAAAGACTGATCTCATTCTTAGTGGCGTCAATCACTATCTTATCTCCGTTCTCTACCAAAGCGATAGTACCTCCAACCTGAGCTTCCGGAGTAACGTGACCGACTACGAAACCATGGCTTCCACCAGAGAACCTACCATCGGTAATCATGGCTACCGTTTTACCTAAACCGGCACCCATAATGGCTGAGGTAGGCTTCAACATTTCCGGCATTCCCGGACCACCTTTAGGGCCTTCGAAGCGAATCACCACAACGTGCCCATCCTTCACCGAACCATTTCTAACCCCTTCAATAGCCGAAAATTCATCATCGAAAACGATGGCTGTTCCTTCGAACCTTTCACCTTCTTTACCGGTGATTTTAGCCACAGCACCTTCTTCAGCCAGATTGCCAAAAAGCATCTGTAAATGGCCTGAAGGCTTAATTGGAGCCTCTTTTGGTTTTAGAATTCCTTTGCTATTGTCCAGATCTGGCACATTCACCAGGTTCTCAGCAATGGTCTTTCCGGTAACCGTCATACACTCTCCGTGAAGCATACCTTCCTGCAACATCCATTTCATTACTGCAGGAACACCGCCAGCCTCGTGAAGATCTTCCATCAAATACTTTCCACTGGGCTTCAAATCGGCCAGGAATGGAGTAGAATCTGAAAGTCTTTGGAAGTCGTGAAGTGTTAATTCAATGTCGATACTATGTGCAATAGCAATCAGGTGCATTACCGCATTGGTTGAGCCTCCCAAAACAGTGATCAAACGAATGGCGTTTTCAAACGACTTCTTCGTCATGATATCTCGAGGTTTCAAATCGAGCTCTAAAACGGCTCTGATGGCCTATCCTATTTCCTCACACACTTTGCTCATGTCTTGACTCACTGCAGGATTAGAGGCGCTATATGGCAATGACATGCCTAATGCCTC
>JABXIP010000138.1 GCA_013373005.1 Cytophagia bacterium
AATCCTCCGGCCTCCGGCCACCCTGCCTTTGTCGGCAGACAGGCTCCTTTAAGAAAGGAGGAATGTTAGTACAAAACTCGAGGCTCGGCAGTCTTTAGGTAAATAACATCAGCTTTCACACAGTTCTCTAATACTTTACCCCTTCGAGGAAACCGAACATATACACCATCGGGGCATTCCAGTTCAGGCATACTTCATTGGAGGCATAGCTTCCCTGGGCATCTATATAAACTTTGGCAGGATGCGTCTGATCAGGATAGGAAGCTCCCTCACCCAAATCATTTCTGTCATTCATACCGGCATTTGGGCCTCCGGCAACAAAACCTGGCACAGGCTCATCGATGCCATCCGCTCCTGAAGGTCTGTGATGAATGTGCATTACTTTCTTGTCTCCAAAACCGGTGAGGAAGGAGTAGCCTGTTGCATTTTTACCCAAAACATAGTCGGTGGTTTCAATAGACCAATTCAAATATTTAGGATCACCTGTTTCCAGAAAAGCATTGGCAAAAAGTACGGCAGTATTGAGAATATCACTGTTTGATCCCCAGACAAAACGATCGATGGGAATATGGTAGGGAGTACTTTCCAGAACCGTTCCAAGGCTATCGGTAAGGTTAATCAGAGATGTTTTGATTGTCGATTTTCCGGTATCATCGAGTGGGCTGTTTTTGCCAAGCAAAGAGAAGTAGCCAATCTTATCCTGATAATTGGCCCAGCTTCCACCTACATTGAATTGAATCTTATCTAGTTTGTTGGAGATTGGTTCAAGATACCGCTCTTCTCCTGTCGTAATGTACAACTCTGCTGCTGCCCAGAACCATTCCTGCGTTACGTTTCTGTCTCCATATCCACCGGTAAAAATATCCTCAGGATTTCGATAATATTTTTCTGGATGTGTCACTGCCCAGTTCCATGCTTTTTCCGCCATATTCAGAATGTCTTCGGCAAATTCAGAGTCGATCTCTTGATAAATCCTCGATGCCATGGCCAGCAATGCGGCATAGTTGAGAGAGGCTGCCGTAGACTTGCCAATAAAGTATCGATCTTCATGAGTTTCGTGAGGCATGACAAAACCCACAAAGTTTTTCGTGGTGACTTTAGTGAAAACTCCGCCATCATTATCCTGCATAGTAATCAACCAATCAAGCTCATAGCGAATTTCATCTAGCAGGTCGTTTTGGCCATTACCGCTTTCCGGAATGTTCAGGCTACCATCAGCAAATACATCGGGAAACCGCTCATACAAGGCCAGCATGGTTCCGGCAGATACGCCAGCATTGACCACGTATTTGCCATAGTCACCGGCATCATACCAGCCATATTTAGAGCTTTTGAATCCGCTTGATCTTCCACTCGAAGAGTGGTAATAGACCGTGTCATCAGGATGGCCGGCTGGCCTGGCGAATTTTCCTCCATTACGTTCTTCAATAGGCATGGAGTTTCTTTGGAAGTAGTATGATTTGATTGAGGCTTTTCCGGCTTCAGTGAATACATCATAGCTAATATCAAATGCGTAGGAGAGGCCGGTACCTTCAACTAAAATTCTATAGTCTAAGCCTGCTTCATCGAATGAGGTGAAGTCGCCAATCTTTACCTGTTCACCGGATGAGGTCCATTCACCTTGGTCGATTAAATCTCCGGAGAAAACGGTTTTTCCATTGCGGTCTACAACTTCAAACTCGCTGGCTTCAGTGTTCACCACTACGAACTTCTTTACCCGATGAGGTAAATAGCCCAATTGGTTGATTCTGATTTCTTCTGTTTCATTCTCAGGTTCAAAGTTTCGTTGTGTATGATTACAACTTAAAACAGCAAGTGAGAGAAGAATATAGATTGAAATTTTTTTAAAAGTGAGAATCATTTGAGTATAGCGTTTCCCTTTCAATTTGGTTAAAATTCAATTGACCCCGCATATATTTTATGACATTGTCTCTTTGTGAAGAGTGATTAAAGAGGTATTCCCCTTCATTTAAATTGGTATTTCTGAGTTAGGTTAATTGTCGGTTTAACATTTATGTCCTGCTTTGCTTATCTTATCATTTCAAACCTTAATTATTAGAACTAAAACTAATCCATGAAAACCTTCAATCTTAAATCGGTTTTGATCCTTTTAGCAGGATTTTTTTTGACAGTCATTTCCTATGCGCAAACATCTAATTTAGAATCCATAAAAAAAGCCTCGAATGGCTTGAAGTTTAGACCGATTGGCCCTGCTGTGATGGGCGGAAGAGTAGCAGATATTGCTGTAAATCCTAAAAATCCGTCTAATTGGTATGTGGCCGTAGGTTCTGGTGGTGTTTGGAAAACTACCAATAGTGGCACTACCTGGCAGCCTGTCTTTGATCATGAGGGTTCTTATTCTATCGGAACTGTCGTTATCGATCCTGTTAACCCGAATATAGTTTGGGTGGGTACAGGTGAAAATGTAAGTGGACGACATGTTGGCTGGGGCGATGGTGTTTACAAGAGCACCAATGCCGGTAAATCCTGGCAGAACATGGGTCTGAAAGATTCCGAGCACATCGGAAAAATCCTCATTGACCCAAGAGATAATCAAACCATTTATGTAGCTGCGGAAGGGCCGCTGTGGTCTAGTGGAGGACAAAGAGGTTTATATAAATCTGAAGATGGTGGCAATAGCTGGACACTAGCCCTAGCCATTGACGCTAATACCGGGGTTACGGATGTGGAATTCGATCCATCGAACCCGGATGTATTATATGCAGCGGCTTACGAGCGAAGAAGAAAAACCTGGTCGCTATTGTCTGGAGGTCCAAATTC
>JABXIP010000003.1 GCA_013373005.1 Cytophagia bacterium
CTGAATTCATCAGTTTCTGAAGGATTAAAGAAAATGGTTGGGTTGAGTGTTAAGCTCCTCGTTTCGGGTAAGTCAGAGAAGTTATCGTCATTGGCATCATATGCAGTCTGTCGATGGGCAGATCCAAAAAGTGTATAAGACCATCGGTCTTTGGCGGAAGCATGAAAAGAATTAAGTGTGGTTGCTGCCGCTGAAGTTTGATCTAGCATTACTTTGGTCAAGGCTTCTTCTTCGGGCCTAATGCTTACCAAGTTCACCAATCCGGCAATGGCACCACCTCCATAAAGTGTAGAATTACTTCCTTTGATTACCTCCACTTGGCGAAGATCTAGCGGAGGAATCTGCATAATGCTCAATCCGCCAGAGAAACCGCCATAAAGTGGGAACCCGTCTTTCATCAACTGAGTGTATCTTCCATCCAAGCCCTGAATTCTTATGCTCTGATTGGCCGAACTTGGTGAAGTAACCTGCATCTGAATGCCTGTGCTTTCGCGAAGCAGCATGGCAATGTTAGCCGAGCGCATAACTGCTTTTTCCTGAAGTTCTTCGGCCCCAAGAAACTCTATTCTCGTAGGAATGTCTTCTATGCTTCGGCTGGTTCGAGTAGCCGTTACTACCATTTCTTCCATCTCCTCTTCATGTTGATGCATGAGTATTTCAATAGGAGATGTTCCCTCAAAAGGGATATTATAAGTATTTCGCTGGGTTTCATAACCGATGAAAGAGATTCTTACGGTAAGGCTCCCTGCGCTGATATTGTTTAGAGTAGCTACTCCGTTTTCATCGGCAATAGCTCCTAAACTGGATGATGCATAAACAGACGCCCCAATCAGTGGTTCTTCAGTTTCTCCATCCAGAATTTTAAAGGTAAGTGAATTTTGTGCCTGTACCGTACTGCCAATAAGCAGCATGCACGTGGCTATAAATAGTTTTATAGTGTTCATGTGAATTTTATCAATTGCCAAACAATGGCCTCTTCAGGCCTAAATTTTAGTTATAAATCGAAGGGCAATTATGCACGGGGAGGTTGCCAGATTTTTCGGCTATGTTTTAGCGGTTCTGAACCAAGAACAGCCGAGAAATATGCTGAATTGGCTGAGTAAGCCAAGTCTAAATCAAAAGCTTTTTGAGAGATGGTAAAATTGCAGCAAGCGCAGCAGAAGGGGGAGCAATCTTCAAGATCATCGGTATGAGCATCATCTGCCGGAATTTGAGAAGAAATTTCCTGTTGAGTGGCAACATCCTCACCATAACAGTCTGTGCATGGCGCAAGACTCAATATAAAAATGACAATGGAAAGAAAGGCAAATGCTCTTCTCATAAGGCCAAAGGTAAGGTCTTAGGAAGTGCAGCAGGATATCAAAATGAGGAATTTCTTAGGAGAGCGCTTAGTTAGAATATCTGGGATCTAACTCAAAGAGCTGCTTGAGCATTTCAGAAAGATCTTCTGCATTCCCTCGTTGGCAGGCAGATTTCAATTGCATGGCAGGCAGCTTTACAATTTGGTTGATGATGCCTTGAGTGAGTTGTTCGAACCTCTGAGCATCTTCCGACTCTAAGTCTTTGAAATGCCTACTGAGCTCTTTTTTTCTGATTTCATCGAGCTTGTTTTTAAGGCCACTAAGCGAGTTGGAGTATTGCATACTTCTGGACCAATCTTCGAGACTTGAAATAGACTCTTCTATGATTTCCATTACTTGTGGAATGGCCTGTCTTCTCTTTTGCAATGTTCCTTTCAAGACCTCTCCAAGCTGATCTACATTGTAAAGCTGAACTGAAGGGTCTTCTTTCACAGCACTATCTATACTTGCCGGAACGGCTAAATCGATCATCAATTTTTGAAAGGCTGTATACCCTATCATAGAAGCATTGATGATTGGTTTTTCAACACTTACGGCACTAATGACTACATCTGATTCGGCTACTCTTTGAGCGAGTTGTTCTATAGGTGCATAAGACATTTGGAGCTCTTCAGCCAAAGCTTTGGCTTTAGACTCGGTACGATTTATAAGGGTAATAGACAGCTCTGAACCGGCCAGGTTCTTTACAACATCCAACCCAATTTCACCGAGGCCTACAATGAGTACTTTGGTAAAAGTAAAGTCTTCTGCAAACCGTTTGGTTAAGAAGGAAGATGCCGAGGCTAGCGAGGCCTGACCATCTCTGATAGCCGTTTCCTGAACAGCTCTTTTATTGGCATAAAAAACAGTATGCATCAATCTGTGAATAAAGGGGCCTGCCAAGTTCAGTTCATGACTCAATTGATAAGCCCTTTTTACCTGATTTATGATTTGAAGATCTCCCAGAACTTTTGATTCCAAGCCCAGAGCTACTTTGAAAAGATGGCTCGCGGCTTGTTCTCCGGTAGTATGGTTGAAAAGTCTCTCTAGTTTTTGAGAAGGAAGCCACTTATAAGCCGCATAAGCTCTAACAATGTTTTTGATTTCGTTCAGATCATTGGTGTATGCATATATCTCAAATCTGTTACAAGTAGAAATCATCATCAACTCCTTAATGCCGAGTGATTCTTGGCACAGTGTCAGGAATTCTCTCGATTCCTGTTCATTACAAGACACCTGACTTCTTTCTTCTAAAGAAGAAGTTTGATGAGATATACTAAGGCAGTGGAAATTTTTCATGGAGAGATGGATGGATTGAGAAATAACCCGGTTGACTAGGAAGCCAACCGGGGTAATTAAATAAACCTATCGTTGAACGACTACTCCTCTAAGCGAGTTAATTAAGGCTCCTATTTCCCGTACCAGGGGACCGTTATTTTCTACTGTTACACCATTCTGGGCAAGACCCTGAACGGCATCTTCGATGAAGGCATCCATGGCGGCATCATCTGCTGCCTGAGCCATTCTACTATTTACGCTTGGGTCGTGTGCATCTGCCATACTCAAACCGGTATAAGTCTGAGTTGTAGCTCCTGCGGCAACTGAGAAGAAGTCAGTTAGGCTGGCACTCAAGGCTGCAAAACCGGTAAGGTCGTTATTACCAACTTCTGAAAGAAGTACTTCAAAGTAAGGCTGTAATCTTTGATCTGCTGCAATTACGAAGATTGTTGAATCTACCACTGCTCTGAAAGTGAGCCTTCCCTGCTCAATCATTTGACCTGAGTTGTTTGGATCATCCACCATGGTTGTTCCTCCCAGTCTGGCATACAGCGTTTCTGTTCTTTGCACCACTACATCTCTTAGAGACTCTAATAGCTGACCAATAGGTTGAATAATGTCTGGATCAGTCACGCCATTTTTGGCTGCTCCGGCTACTACATCTTCAATGAAAGCGTCCATAGCGGCATCGTCTGCAGCAAAAGACATTCTAGAATTTACTTCAGGGTCATGAGCATCTGTCATGTTCATTCCAGAGTAAGTGAAATTTTCAGCACCTGTGGCTACTGCAAAGAAATCAGTTAGACTTGAACTCAAGGCGGCAAATCCACTGAGGTTATTGTTGCCAACTTCAGACAATAGAACTTCGAAGTAAGGCGATAATCTTTGGTCTGCAGCAATTACAAAAATTGTTGAATCAACAACCGCCCTTAGATTCAAGCGCCCTTGCTCAATCTGAGTACCGGGATTATTGGGGTCATCTACCAATGTGGTTCCGCCTAGAACACCGTAGAGCGAATCGTCTACAGGCATTTCCATGTCTTCACCATCATCATCTGAGCAACTCATGGCAGTTGTCATCACTACCAATAGTGCCATTAATATTCTTAATAAGTTTTTCATAAGAAATGGGGTTTGGGTTTAATAGGTTATCTGAATGTTTTTTGAACAAAGCTGCTGAAGCGATAAGAGAGAGATTCTTTATCCATTACCGGGCAACCGCTGGCTTCATCGATTGGAGGCGCCACATAGGGTTTGGCCGCCAGATCAACCTTTTGAGTGAATTGATTATACACTTCCTCATTGCTCAGCTGACCGGCCTGATAGCTATAAACTAATGTGCCTTGCTCATTATTCACGAAAGTATTTTTGATACCATCAATGCTTTTAATGGCCTTTAGAATTTGTTGGGCTTGCTCATCGTTCAATGAGTTTTCAAAATCTATTCGGCTAAGTTGCCAGTTGACGTGGGTATTGTTAGAGGGCTTGGTTACTGCCAGAATATGAGCAACGAGAACTACGCATAGGAGAATAGCTACTCCCAAGCTGTATAGCCCTATTCTTAGAATTAGTCTTTTTTTCATGGTACGTAGGTTATTAAGTGATAGCCTACTTACGCAGTGAAAAAGCCGGGTGGATTTAGTTAGTAGAACAGGAAAGGCTATTTGGAATCATTCTTAATAGATTAACTACAGAAAGGCTGAAATGAGAAAAGAGGCCTTTTGAGCCTCTTTCTTAATTGATTTGTATTTTCTTCTTACTGAATAGAAACGGTAAAGCTTACTCTAACATCTTCCTCACCACCTGCATTGGTTGGGTCTCCGGAAGATACACCTGTTGCAGATTTATTTGGTTCATGAATGAGTACAACGGCCAAGCTGCCTGTGCTGGCATCGCCAGTTGTGGCAGATCCAACAATGCCTATTGGGTTACCGTCTCCGTCCTCATCGCCATAGGAATATGAAAAATTAAGTCCGGAGGCTACTTCAAAGAAAACCTGATGATCTTTTGCCTCTTCTTCTACTTCTTCCGTAATGTCTTCAGTGCTAGACGAGGCTTCGTTTTGAAATTGAACTGAAACGCTGTAGTTAGTATTGGCGGCTAAAGTTGGGTTAGTAATGATAGGCGAGTTACCACCTGCTCCATCAAAATCTCTGAACGAAGCTACAACATCTGTTCCTCCTCCAACTGGAGAGAAGGTCACAATTACTGTTGTGATAAGTTCTTCTTCGTTCACAGGTTCTGGATCGTCTTTATCGCAAGAGAAAACGGTAGCTACTATTGCTAATATGAATAACCACTTGAGTTTTAAAGAGTGTTTCATGTCTTCTAGTTTTATAGTTTATGCAACATTATTGCTTTTGCAATTATGTTGCAAGAACAATCTTCTTTTCTTCTATATTAATTGATGGACGGCTTTAACCGAAGCCTCATCAGTACATCGCATCTGGAAGAACGACTTGCTGTATTCATATCTTCAAAGCCGAGTTTTTGGTAAAGTTGAATGGCTGTCTGCAACTTTTGGCTGGTTTCTAGCCATACTTCCCTTAGATCTCGCTTTTGGGCTTCTTTCAAAACAGCTAAGCAAAGCTGCTTACCTATTCCCCTGCCTCTATGGCTTTTTTTAACTCCAAGTTTAGTAATCATGGTTTTACCAATTGTTTTCTCAAGACAAATAGTTCCTACCAATTCATTTTCATCTAATGCCAGAAGTATCAGACCTCCCTTTTGAATGATATTTCTTTCAGGATCATTTAAAATCGAATAATCAGCCTCTTCAACTCCAATGTATTCTTCTAACCATTCCAGGTTAATAGACTTAAAGTCTTCAGCATATTTAGTTTGAAATGGTATTACCCGAACCATCAGAGAAACTTTATTCTTTGTATGAGATCGCAATCTCATCTAGCTTCTTATAGATCTCAGCTTTGGTCATCCACTTACCGCGAACCATTACACCTAGCTGGCTTCTGGTATTGTTAATGTCCTCCAGCGGATTTTCCTGAAGCATGATAAGGTCTGCAGAAGCACCGGGCTTAATAACCCCATATTCTCCCTGCACTCCAAAATATTCTGCCGGGTTTATAGTGCCGGCCTGAATAGCTTCTAGTGGAGTAAACCCACTTCGAGTCATAGCTTCCAGCTCTCTTTGGATTGAAAACCCAGGTACATTGAATACCTGTGGAGCATCAGATCCTAGAATGAATTTGGCGCCTCCATCATGAAGTTTTTTAATAATGGTTCTTCGTAGTTCGTTAAAAGCTAAGGCTTGCTCAGCACTATAATTCGGTGCTTCAATCACCTGTTTTTTAGTTCTGATCCAGTTGTTCAGTGTGTTTGGAGGCATATATTTCATTTCCGGCTCAGCACCCAATACTTCTGGATCTTCGGGTCCAACCCATCGCTCCATCATGGCCTGAGTAGGTACAATCCAGACGTTGTGTTCAACTGTTAATTTGACTAACTCGTCTATAAGAGCTTCGTCTGCAATTTCTGTAAAGTTGATGCCGAAGAATCCGTTGGCATTTGGGTTTACTCTAATGGTTGACGGAACCAGACCTTCCAGGTAGCCATCTACGTGGTCAATGCTGGCATAGTCTGATTCAATGGCGTGCCGAACTCCAACATCAATACTTACGTGACCGGCATAGGGCATTCCAACTTCCTTGGCCGTTTTTACAATCTGGTCGAAATTCTCTAAAGTCAGGCCGGGGTGAAGTTTCATAAAGTCGTATCCTGCCGCTTTTTGGTCGCGCACCATTTGATTAGCCTGTTCTGTTGAAGTCACGCTGGTTCCGTTCAAACTTGGTCCTGAAGTGTAGATTCTTGGTCCAAGAATTTCACCCGACATTACCTTGTCTTTCAGCTCAATGTGATAAGGCTGCCCAAGCATTCCTCTTATCGTTGTGACTCCATTCGATAGATAAAGGAAGAGTGTTTCTTCCAAGAGCTTCATATTCTGGTTACCTGGAATATGAGCATGCATTTCTGCCAGTCCAGGCATGAGGTATCGGCCACCACCAATAATGGTGTTCATGGTGCCATCCAGATTAGCTTCGCTAGAAGGTACAACCAAGGTGATTTTGCCATCCTTTACAAAGACTGTCTGATTAGGACGAATTTCTCCGGTTTCCACATCTATGATCCGAACATTATCAAAAGCATAGTCTGCTTCGGGGGCTTTTTTTTGGCAGGAAAGCGGGCTCAGACCAATGATAGAGAGTGCCAGTAGAAGGAATGACTTTTTCATAAGAATTAATTAGAAATTTCAGCTCCGCCAAAAATGACGAGACCCTTAATAACCAGTGTTTTTTCTGAGTTAATATTTGAATCAGACATGATTCTCTTGTCAGACATACCACCAAAAATGTTGGTTACTCGCATGTCTACGTGCCAACCTTTTGGTACTCTTATCTTAGAGCCTCCGAACATATAGAAAATGTCTATTTCAACGGAAGAATCTTGCATATCCGACATGGTAAGATCAATATTCGATCCTCCGAAAACTGCCGTCAAGGATCCACCCTTAAAGTTTTTCGTGGTAATTACACGATCTCCACCGCTAAACACCGCTACATCTTCCACCTTGTCTTTATCATCTACATCAACTGTATGAGCTGAGTGTCCATCTCTTGGTTTGCCAGAGGTTCTTCTGATCAAACTAATACCTGCAAAAACAAAGACGAGAGGCCAAAGATCCCAAAGTGAGATGTCTATTCTTATCCAATCGTCAATAACGAGCACCAAGCCCAAGATGAGAAGCACGGTTCCGGCCTTTTTATTCTGGTCGCTAACCAACAGAAAACCACCAATGAGAATAAGAATGTTTTCCCACTGAAATAAGTAGTGCCTTAGCCTCCATGGTATTAAATCGAAATTGCCGAGCGCCACAACGGTACCCACTACCACGAAGATTAGACCTATGAGCGTATTTGTATTTTGCTTGTTCATGTGATGGTTGAATAATTAAATGTAGAAAAAAGCAAGGTTCCGGCAATGGTGAAAGTTGCAAAGGCCATTTGTTATTATTTGAAAAAGACGAATTCTTACTTACTTTTGCCAACCTTTCTAGCGCACGTGGTGGAATTGGTAGACACGCCATCTTGAGGGGGTGGTGCATTAAGTTGCGTGGAAGTTCGACTCTTCTCGTGCGCACAAAAAGCTCGGTTTTGCCGGGCTTTTTTTGTTTCACTAAGCGTAGGCTGTATCTATGCTATAATATCCAACTTACTCGATTCTGATTCCTCAAACTAAGATAGTTGAGTGTAGTTACAAACTACACTCAGGTTGATTGATTAATCCAAAACACCTAAGCTAAGCGTAGATTGTATCTACGCTTGATTATCATTTCAAAATATGACTGAATTTCACTAGAGAAAGTCAATTTCCATAGGAGCGGGAAGTTCCGCGTAATTTCGCGCACTGCTATAAAGGTATTCATGAGGCTGTTCAACCCAACCAGCTCTAACTGGGTTGTTATGGATATATTCTAACCTAGAGTCGATCATTTGATTACTAAAAAGCTCGACAGCATGGTTTTTATGAGTCCAAAACTGTCTAAGCGTACTGCGTTTATTGTACCTGGCATGATACTCAAAAATCATATTGAGCCATTTTCTTCTACTTTCAATTCCGCTCATATCAATTTCCTTCAGGATGGCCTTAGAAGTAAATTTTTTGAAGTCTCTTACAATGTCAGATAGTTTACCACAGTCTGATTGAAAAATGACATGAATGTGATTGGTCATAATCACGTAAGCAAAGATCAAAAGCTGTCTTTCTTTTCTACAATATGTTAGGCTATCAATAACTATGTCTCTGTAAATTTTCCGGCTAAATATATCTGCCCAACCAACTACTTGAAATGTTAGAAAGTAAGGCCTGAATTGGTCTTGAATTTGAAATGCATCGCCCATTGTGTGTGGTTTATCCTTAATAAAGATAGAAAAGTGTAGTTGCAAACTACACTCAGAACCAGATATCGACCGAGTTTTTGCAATGAGATTCTAGTTTTCTGCGCACAAAAAAAGCCCATACAGCAATGTCTGGGCTTTTTCGGTTTTATGACTTTTGGGCTTACCTTTTTATTCTTTTCAGATAGACTTCTTGGCGTTCCAATCGACCTCTTGAGTGTTTTTCGAACTGAACAATGTTGCCATCGTCCATTAGCCAAACATCATCATCATTACCGAAGCTCACGTGTCTGTTTCTCCAACGGTCGTGATCTTCATCGAAGATTTTCAATTCTCCATCGCTGCTAATTTCCCACTCGGCATACTCGGTTTCTCTTTCCCCGAATGCCTCTACCATAATCTTTACTTCTCCATTAGAGCGGAAATCCATTCTGATGTCTATTTCGTCCAGTATGTCACTGACCAAGCCTGTTACTGAACCTGCAATTTTTCTGGCTAACCAGTTTTCGTTTTCCAGCTCTTCTTCAACCTCATCCATATCTATATCGATGATCATTTGCCATTCGCCAATCAAGCTTTTTTCAGTGACTTTAGACTGTGCGATGCTCATGGTGCTGACGGCCAAGAGCGTTAAAAGGATGCTAAGTTTTTTCATGATGACCTTATTAGTTTGTTGATGCTAGGAAGACGCCAGAAAATACATAAGGTTACAGCTTGGTAGTATTAAAATGCTGTGAGGCATATGTTTAGCCTAAACGGCATATCATAACAATCAATTCATGCATCCATGAACTTGGGTTTAAGTGGGGAGATTATCTTACATTGCAGATAGAGTACGATGAAGGTAAAACTCGTCAAGTCTAAATCAGAAGATAGGTGGTATTCGAATGCTGCAGAGAACCTGCTTGGTAAAACCTTCAAGGTGCATTTCTCAGAATTAGCCTCAAAAGATCTTCAGCGTAGTGTATTCGAAATACTTTCTGGTAAGCATAAGGGCAAGTTCATCGATGTTCGCGACACCAAAATAGTAGTGAAACTGAAATAATTACTTTTCCTCTAGAGCATCTTTCAGCCGCTTTCTCAAAGCATATTGTAATCCCGGGAAGTATCCTACTTGCGAGAAGATAACCTTTCCATCACGATTCAGAAGTAAGTGAGTTGGGTAGCTGGTCACTCCAAATTCGTTGGCTACTCTTCTTCCATTTGGTAGCAGCTGATAATCAAATGCGTTAGTCTCCAGAAATTTTTTAACCCTCTCGGGGTTATCGAGCCCAATAGCTAGAAATTTGACTCCCTCGGATTCAAAGTCTGTCACAATATCGTTGAGCTCGGGCATTTCCATGATGCATGGTTTGCAGCCCACAAACCAAAAATTGAGGAGTACAATTTGCCCCTTATAGTTTTGCAGGTTAACGGTTTGACCATCTAGCGCTTTCAAAGTGAAATCAGAGGGAGTTTCACCTACCAAAAAGTCGCTGCCCGGAGCTTTTTCAAACATCTTTATTTTGGTGGCAATAGCCTCTTCAGATGCTTTTTCGAAGACAATTACCTTGGGCTTGCTATCAGTACCTGAATAAAGGGCAGTCTGGTATTCTACCTTCATCAGGTAGTTCATAACCTCAGAAGGCTCAACTTTCTTACCAGTGTATAGGTAAGCCTCCAACTCCAACGGGTTGATTTGAATCCCTCGATTGGAAGTCATACGCTTTAAATCAGAGCTCAGGAAATCGTAAGTCTGCGCCTTGGAAATAGCTACGGAAAAAAGGCAAAGTGTGATTGTGAGTGCAAGTTTATTCATGGCTCAAGATAATTAGAAACCGTCACCTTCAACAGTTCCTTTCTTCTTAAGTGTTTGGCTAGACTCTGAAGCCATAAGTAGCTGATAAGGTTCGTCTATACCAAAGTAGAGTTTTTTAAAGTCTACCACCCACTGAATTACTTTCTCCTTTGAGCTTGGCATAGTTCTGAAGCTTCCAACCTTGGTTTTACCTGCATTGATGTTTGGTATTTGCGCATTGTAAGCATCGTTGGAAGAGAAAGTATCCAATGTGAAACCATCGTACATAAAGTAGTACCAGGTTCCATCGGTCATTTCCAGTAGAAGGTTCATGATATCTCCTTCCGGAGTTTTTCTGATTTCCATGTAACCGTCTAACTCCATGTTCAGGTCTACATTCGAAACATTCGAAACACTGATTTTTCCTTCGCTATAGAATGCTTTGTTCTGAGGAGACCAGTTCAAGTGGATATTAGTGATGACCAGATCTTGATTTAATAAGCCTCCAGCTGCATTTACCAAAGGTGTTGGTACAGCCATGTAAGACATGTCCCATTTTCTGGTGGCATCATCTCCAATAAATTCCGCCACGCGGTAAATGAGCTCAGATCTGTCTTCGTGAGCTTTGGCTACACCCAATGTCTCTCCCATTTCCTTTAAGTTTCCAGCAAAGGCGGCTTGAGCTTCCAAAGGCATTCCGAAAGACATGGTGAACATGGCATCGGTTTCAAATTTGGCTGAATCCAGATTTCCCTTACCCTTTCCTGCTGCCTGAATATTCGATAGACCATTACCCGACATGAAATTGAGTTTGCCTTCGTAGGTTACGTTTTGTAGCTCTTCATTATAGCTGAACATGCTGCCGGCAAAGTATTGCGAAGGGTTTTCCTTCTTGTTCGGGTTATCAATTCTGAAAGAGCGATCGTAGGTATCGAAATAGAGAATACCACCTTGCGGCACAAAGAAGTCATCATCCGTTATGCTTCTTTTTTCAGTAATGAAAGACATGTAAGGCTGCTGCTTGTCGAAGTGAATTCCTGCATTAAGCGGCTGTCCTTGTCTGGTTCTGGCTTGGTCGAAAGGAATGATTACTTCCTGAATGTCATCGGCCGAAGAGTAATCAATCCAAATGTTTCTTTCACTGAGCTTCTTCAGGTCTACTTTTACAGCACCGTTTAATTCCAGTGCTTTTTTGTAGGCATGCATGGTTACTCTTCCTTCAAAAATAAAGCCTGGGGAAATTCTAATTTCTTCTTCGGCAGTTACATTACCTGTTGACCTTGTATAAGGGCCGTGATCCTTGCTGCTAGTGATTAATCTGAAATCATCGAATTGAATGGCAAAAGTGTCTTGAACAGCGTTGATTAATTCATAGGTGCCTTTCCCTTTGAAGCTTGTTCTTGATAGAATTTCAATATCAGCATTATAGATTCTGTGATACGCTCCTATCGTATCCATCACAACCACTGCATTCGTAAGTGTTTCAATTTTTGAATTTTCTAGAATAGTCAACTCTTCCCCTTCGGGAGTAATCAGTGCATCGGCCACTTTGATATACGGAATACCGGTTACTTTCAACTCCTTAGTGTCGATGTTGTAAAGGGCATCAGTACCATAAAAGGCCAGTGAATCGAGGCGTCTGTTGGTAGAGTAGAAGAAAGACTGCTCCAAGGGAGTGTCTTCCGGTTTGCTCATGGTAACCTGTTTATTGTTCACATCCCAAACAGCCGAAGGGATTGAGGTTTTGAACTGAGCAAATGGAAATTCTACCGCTGCGGTTCCTGCAATTTCGGGTTCAATAGTGGCTTGTTGGGTCTCTACATCGAAATTGACTCTTACTTCCTGAGCACTTAAAATGGGTTTTACAGAATTATCGGCATTGAGTAGAAACTCACTGTTCTTCGCTTCAAATGAATTCATTGAAAAAGCAATAGAATCGGAGTTCAGGGTTGAACCGGCTATTTTCATCTCTCCAGTTCCAAAAAGGCCTGTTTTTCGCAAAGTCATTTCACCTCTCAATTGTGCCTGATCTTCGAAAATCTTAAAGGGCTTTTCCTTTTCCAGATTCTTCAGAATCATGCTGTCTCGCTTGGCCAGCCAATCCATGGAATAGGCCTCAATGGACATGGAAGGATAGGATACCGTGTCTACAAATCCAGGTTGCATGCTTCCCTTAATTCCTTTTGGAGCGACTAGCGAATCAAGGAACATGGTTGCCCTTTCATTGTCAAAGGTCCCAGTCAGGTATTCAATGATACCAGGAGAAGAAATGCCGCTTTTATCTAGTTGTACTTCGCCATAAAGCCTACCGCCTGTGCCGTAAAGATTATAGCCACTGTCAGGAATAGCATGTATAAAGCCGAAGCTTTTGTCTGACATTATTTTCAAATCTTCCTTAAAGTCAGGTAGAATTCCGTTGGAATAGAATGTTCCCTGGAAGGCATATTGCGTGGGATCGGCATCGGCCACACTGTCTAGTTTGAAGGGAGGAACATCAAAGTATACTGTGCTGTCATAAGCACCTTTCAATATATCTGGCTTATTGAAGTTGACGATGGCACTTTCAGTAGAGCTGAAAATGGGAAACTCCGGCATAGATCTCAGGGCCGATTTGTTTGTTGGGTCATTAATATTGAGAACTCCAGAAGTTTTAACCAGCTGATTGCTCAGTGCATCGCGCTTTCCGGCTTCCAGCTCAACTCTTAGTTTAATGGAGTCAATTTTGGTGAGGTTTACGAGAAAGCTGTCGTATTTGAAGGTAAATCGCTCTCCGTTGAATTGGAAGTTTCCTGCATCCAACGAGCCATCGAACTCAATGTCGCGATTTTTAAGCACACGAATTTCTTTGTTGGTTGGGGTAATGATTACGTCCAGAGAATCACTAACCAGAAATTTATCTACTCCTCGGACAGTGAGTACTGAATCTTTGAAGCTGAAAGTGGCGTTTGGTGAATTTGCGATTACGGATGAAATAATTAGGTCGTCATAGTCAGTGCTTTGTTTGCTCGATTCCAGGTAGTGATACCCTTTTTCCAGAATGTCTACAGCTCCGGAAGTTTCATCGTACTTCACCATGCCTCTCGACATAAGCAGTTCCATAGCTTTCTTTATCAAACCTTCATCAAGACGATAATCACGAGCCATTGAACTGGTATAGAAAGTACCACCGCTTTTCCTGGCCATGTTGGCAGCGGCAATCAGCGGATGAAAGCTGAAGATTTGCGATAGATCGAAGTACCTCTCAGCACTAAAAAAGTCTTTGGACTCCAACATCAAAGGCACATCGGCTCTGGCGGAGTTAATGGAAATGTTGAGCGAGTCGCTGTTCAAATCCCAACTCAAAAGATCTCCCGAAAGGTCCATGTTGTAGTAGGAAGACCTGAATGGAGTGGTTTTATAGCCTTCAACACTGGTTTCCATTTCCAGTAAATCTTTGCGATAGTCATAAATGAACTCTACAGCCGGGTGGAAGATGGAGTCGTTGTTGTGATAGAGCGTAACATCGGCCTGTTTAGCCGAAACGATGGAATCTTTATTGTTGAAGACAAAATCCTTGCTCATGGCTTTGAACTTCATTTCGCCATTCACATTTCCGATCAGCTTAGAGGCTTCTTCATAGGCGGTTTTGGAATAGAAATTCATTCCCTGATAATTAACACCACCATTGAAGGTGAGTTTTTCAGACCCCAACCCTTTGATAGGTGTATTGGCGTTGTAAGAAATGAATCTTGGGTAGGTATTTTGAAGGCTTCTACCTGGCCTTATGTTCAAATCCAACACACCGGAAATGGTGCCGTCAATCTTGGCCGGTTGTCTGAAAATCACATCTTCAAACTTAAATTCATATGCGTTTACAGGAAACTCGTATTGCTTGAGCCTTACCTGCATAGCCTCTTTTGGCTGGCCAAGATTAGACCAGTCTACATATCCATCTTGACCCCTAAAAAGCTTCTTATCGAACAAGAAGAAACCTTCGGCTCCTTCAATTTTGAATGTATCCGTTTGGCTGGCCAAAATGATGTCTCCTCTCTTCAGGTGAATGATTGAACCCAACTCCTGATACATATCATACATGGGTTCAGTGAAGGGATCCGTCACTTCCTTTTCTGGCTCCACATATTCGCCCCTGGCTTGCGCCTTAAGCGTTTCAATATCTACTTCCTGAGCTGGTTGGTAAACTACCACATCTCCCTCAGAATAGCTGTCTTCGGCAAATTTCACCTCGTATTCTGCATTGCTAAAGCTAATGGATTGGTACCTGTCTTTGTAAATGGCCTCGTACTTCAAGAAGGTGTAGAGGGTGTTGAAGTAGTAATCGAGCTTTATTCTATCAAAGTTTTCGGCAGCTTTTTGAACAGAGTAGGCAAGGCTTTCCATGTTCTCTGTGCTGAAGTTTCTTTCTTCCTTGGCCAGCTTCAGTCCATCGAGTAATTCTTTTATATCGTACCTAATACGAACCCTCTTTTGGTCTAAAGCGATGAGGGCTTTAAGTAATCTTTCCTTGGTTGTAGGCGAGAACTTGTTGTTCTGGTAGGCATCAATGAAGAATTGATATTCCTGAGGGAAGATGGAGGGGTCTTCTGCCTCTACTATCATTTTTACGTTTTGGGGAATAACCAAAGAGTCCTTCTCCATTTCGGTTTGAGCATAAACCGACTGAAGGGAAATAAGCACGAGCAGAAAAGACAACTTGATGCCTTTGAGCATGTTAGTTCGCATTTGGTTATGTTAAAAAACGAATAAAAAGGTAGAATCTTGAGTAAACCCTAGACTTTCTCCAGTAGTAACGCAACCCAGTTTTTCTCTGTTGTGGATTTAACTTCTTTTAAGCCCAATTCAGTTGCCAGTGCTAAAATTTGGGGTTTATCCATCTCGTAGAAGCCACTAAGGAAGAGATGCCCTTTATCGGCCAAAAGTTTGTTGTACTCGGCCATTTCATCTAGCAGAACGTGGGTGTTGATGTTGGCTAGAATAATCTCGTATTGGTCCTTCAGCCCAAGCTCATGAATGGTTCCTTGCTTTACAAACTCCGCTTCAATGTTGTTCAAGCCAAAGTTCTCCAGTGCATTTTCAATACACCAGTCGTCAATATCTGTAGCGGCAACGGATTTAGCTCCCAGTTTGGCGGCCATTATAGCCAAAATACCCGTTCCTGAACCCACATCTAAAACCTTCTTGCCCTTATGGTCTACATCTAATTGCAATGCTAGCAATTGGTGTGTGGTTTCATGGTGACCTGTACCGAATGACATCTGTGGGTTGATGATGATTTCGTATGGAACATCGGGTTTGGCTTCATGGAATGTTGCCCTCACATAAATCTGGTCTCCAACAGCAATTGGGTCGTAGTTTTTCTCCCACTCTTCATTCCAGTTTTCTTTTGGAATCTTCTTCAACTCATACCAGATTCTGGTTTGCTTTCTATACCTGTTGAAGAGTGTTTGAAGTGCTGGGTGATTAAAAATTTCCTCCTGAATGTAGGCTTCGAAGCCAACTTCAGTATCCATAAAGGTTTCGAAATCGAGTTCACCCATTTCTGCAATCAGAATTTCCCTGAAGGGGGGATCGCAGTGCACATTAATTTGAATGAAGTCCATTAGTAAGACTTGGCTATAGCTATAAAGTCGCGAGATTTCAGTGAAGCACCTCCAATGAGGCCGCCATCAACATCTGGCTGAGCTAAAAGTTCTTGAGCATTGTCCGGCTTCATAGAACCACCGTAAAGAATGGAGATACCATCGGCCACCTCAGCTCCAAAATTACCGGCTAGTGAGGTTCTGATGCTTTTATGCATTTCCTGCGCCTGATCTGAAGAAGCAGTTATACCAGTTCCAATCGCCCAGATTGGCTCGTATGCAATTACCACTTTGCTCATTTCTTCTGCAGAAAGATCGAATAAGCTTTCTTTTAACTGATTGTTCACAAAGTCTACATGTTCACCTGCTTCACGAGTTTCAAGACTTTCGCCACAACAGAAAATTGGAGTTAGGCCTTTGTCAAGAGCTAGTTTTACTCTTGCTGCCAGCTGAGCATTTGTTTCAAAATGATACTCTCTTCTTTCGCTGTGACCGATAATCACAAAGCTTGCGCCTACAGATTTTACCATATCTGCAGAGATGTCACCGGTATAAGCACCAGACTCATGCTCGCTGACGTTCTGAGCACCAAGAGATACTGTTTCAGAGTCTTTAACAATGGCAGAAACCTGTGCCAAATGAATTGCCGGGGTACAAAGCACTACGCTTACATCGGCAGGTACTTCATCGTTAGCAATGTTAACCACCTCAGAGGCAAGTGAGAGGCCTTCCGAAAGTGTTTTATTCATTTTCCAGTTTCCTGCAATTATCTTCTTTCTCATGATTTTCTAGTTTGTGCCCAAAGATAGGAGACTTGAAAAAATATGTGGTGAGACTAGACTTAAAATTAGCACTGACAAGTAA
>JABXIP010000090.1 GCA_013373005.1 Cytophagia bacterium
GATGTACATTACATCTCCGACCTCGAAAGACAACCAGATGGTCGCTATGTGGGTGTAGTTACCATTTATCAGAAGTTTGAAGGTACTAATGGTGATAAACTAGCGTATAAGGATACAACCAAGAAGGATATTACCATTTACGTGGAGAAGAAAGAGACTCAGATTGCAGGTAGAACTATTGAGTTCTGGGATGTGATTTTGGGTGATATTCGAGTATCTGAAACATCAATATGATCAAGAAACTATTGCTGATTTGCGGTATCGCAATTCTCCTTTTACCTAATACTTTAAGCGCTCAGATTGTCACGGAAGATGATGAGATAGAGCAGCAGCTTTTGGCTAGTACAAAGCAACTGAACCAATTCTTTCATAGGTTCAATGGTGAGGAAGATACCAAGGGAAGGGAGTTTGAACCGGAAGACAGGCAGTATAGAAATTCAAGACTAAGAAAAAGATACCTGAGCATTCTCTTCGATGAAGAGAATGCCGGGTTTTCTGAAAGCTTATTCGATGAGTTTATAGAAAAAGTGACGAGTGACGACCAACCGGTTTTTCTCGATTTGCATTCAAAAGATTGGTTTGCTGTGGTTAATACTACTTTCAAATACAAAGGACGATCGCAGCCATTAACCTTGTATATGCAGATTCAGCAAGAGGGTTTGGGCTATGAGTGGGTTATTGCCGACTTGTCTTTCGAGCCTTACAAAACACTTTTCGATAAGCAACGAGGTGAAACCAAAGAGTTTCTTCATCCTATGAGTCATGAACTTGATTTCATGAATCTTAGAAAAGCCATGGTGAAGGGTGGAAGCCCGGAGTCTTATACTCTTGCAGATTTCAAACCCGACTTACTCACCGTTTTTCTATACGATGTGAAAATGGGTAACCTCACTTTCGAAACCGTTAATAGACTCAACTATCATTTTTTTTCGGTAGATGGTTGGTACTTCTCATTGAACAATTTCAATCGTCCGGGCTACAATACAGGATGGCTCATTTCAGATTTGGTTAAAGTTAATGCCCAACAAAAAGCAGATCTGCAAAAGCTACTTTATGACAAGAAATAAGCTGCTTATGATAGCCTCTTTCCTGATAGTTCTCATGCATGGGAATGCTCAGGATTTTGGACAAGACTCTTTGGCCGACCCCAAGGTTGAGCAGGCAAAGGGTATGGTAGAAACCCTGGCCTATTATTTCAATTTGCTTGGAGGAAATAGGTCGTCTATTGCCGAAAAAGAGACTATTATTAACAGCAGTTACCTGAAGCTTTTTGCTAATGAAAAGGTACAGATAGAAGACGACCTTCAGGAAGACAGGTCGACAGTTATTTATAAAGATGTTCAGGCTTATCTGAAAGACATCGACTTCTTTTTTGAAGAGGCCTATTTTGAATTCGAGATTCAAAATGCAGAGAAACTACTAAAGGATGATCAACAGCCTTATTATAGGGTAGAACTCATTAGGAATTTAGAGGCAGTCAGTCTAAATGGAGATTCTATTAATACCACCAAAAAGAGATACATAGAGCTAAATACTGACGGTAACAATGAGTTGAAGATTGCCAGTATTTATACCACAAAGATTTCAAAAGAGAAACAGCTACGAGAGTGGTGGGGAGCTCTTACACTAGAATGGAAACGGGTGTTTCAAAAGAAGCTCGGATTGATGTATGATAGCTTGTCTAAAGATGAGCTTTTCAACCTTGTCACCATAGATTCCCTCAACTTGAGCGGCAATGATCTTATTTTGGATCTTGAGCCTATCTACCAACTTACCGCCTTAAAGCACCTGAAGATTAGCAATACATGGGTGAATGACCTTAGACCACTGCTTTCTATCAATAAGCTGCAGTCACTCGATGTCTCCAACACTTCTGTGTTCGATTTGCAGTATCTGAAATATCACAAGGACATTCGCATGCTAAACCTTAGCAACTGTCATGTTGAGGACTTTTCAGTACTGAAAGGATTTGACAAGCTTCGCGAATTGAATCTGAATGGAATTGCCGGAACGGATCTGTCTTTTATTGCTGACCTGAAAAACCTGGAAGTGCTTAGGCTCGATGATTCCAAGGGCATTGATATGCTCAATTTTGCTTCAATGCAGAACTTAAAGGAATTGCACCTAAAAAATAGTGATGCAATTAACATCATGGGCATGGCAGGTTTAAAGCAACTGACTACTCTTGATTTGTCAGGCACAGAGATTTCTAGCCTTCAAGGTTTCGATCAGTTGAAAAGCCTGCAGACATTAAGAATTGACAATACTGATGTGAGCGACCTTAGCCCTTTGATGAATCTGTCTCAGTTGAAAATTGTCTATGCTAATGGTACTGCACTGACGGATGAGACCATCGATCAGTTTTCCACGGAATCTAAGTCGCTTTTGGTCACCAATTCCGATCAGCTCATGGCATGGTGGAATGATCTGCCAAGCGCACTCAAAAACAGGTTGGGAGATAAGATGCAAACTTTTAATCCTGAGGTTGAAGATTTATCTGCATTAGTCAGGATGGATTCGCTAGATGCCAGTCAATCGGGGTTGAAGGACCTTGGGGTGCTGAGCAGGTTTCAATCGTTGAAATATCTGGATATCAGCGGAAATAGGATCAGTACTTTGAATGGTGCAGAATTGTCCTCTCGCTTGATAAGTCTTCGGGCCAACGATACTGATATCAATAGCTTGGTAAGCCTTTCCGGTTTAAGTAATCTGGAAAACATGGAAGCGAGAAACACAGCCATTAGCGATCTTTCTCAAATAGCGGCCTTGCCGAAGCTGAGACAGCTGGATTTAGATGGGGCAAATATCAATGAGACTAAGGTTTCCGAACTCTTGAAAAAACGCCCTCAGTTGAAAGTGCGATTCATGTCTGATAAGCTTAATAGTTGGTGGCAGGATCTGGCGCCATCTTTCAAAAAGGCTTTTTCTGAAAATGCAGACTTGCCTTCAAAACCAGATAGTGATGACTTACATACCCTGGTTGCGATGGAATCGCTGAGCTTCAAGGGTATTAGCCTGACTAATTCCTTCGAAGAGTCGTTAAACCTATTTTACCAGCTAAAAGAGCTGAAGCTGGTGCAGGTGAGAACCTCCATTATTGATGATTTACCTCAGCTGCCAAAGCTGGAAAGTCTAGTGCTAAATCAAATGCCAATTGCTGATTTGACAGGGATGGTCGCCAAGTACCCTGAGTTGAAAAGCCTGGATATTACCAATACAGCTGTGGAAGACTTGAGACCATTGTCTGGTCTGTCTTCTTTGGAAATTCTTAACTGTTCCGGCACCAATGTGAAGCGTTTCCGAGGTTTGGAAGGCCTGCAGAACCTGAAAGAGATAGATTGTTCCAACACCAAAGTCTTCAAATTCGACCGACTGACGGAGCTAAAGAATCTGCAGAAAATCACCTGCTTTAATACCGGCCTGCGTCAAAACGACATTGACAAGCTGCTTGAGAGCCTTCCTGATGTAGAGGTGGTATTCTATTAATTTGCCAACTACACTGTCATTCCCACGCAGGCGGGAATCCTTCAAGTAGGTGCAAGAAGTTGGAGATCCCCGCCTGCGCGGGGATGACAATCCGAAGGTTACTCGAACCTCTTAAAAATGGCCGTGGCAATATGTCCGCCAAAGCCGAATGTATTGCTCATAGCATATCTGATGTCATGCTTCTGGGCTTTACCTAAGGTCAAGTCGAATTTCTTGTCCCAGCCTTCATCTACTTCTTTGGTGTTGATGGTTGGAGGTACAATACCTTCTTCAATGGCTTTGACGCAGGCAATCGCTTCAATCGCCCCGGCTGCTCCTAGTAAGTGGCCTGTCATTGACTTAGTAGCAGAAAGTTTGAGGTCAGGGTTTGCTCCGAAAACTCTTTCTACAGCAATTAATTCGCTTTGGTCCCCAACAGGAGTGGAGGTAGCATGAAGGTTGATATAGTCAATATCCTTTGCTGTGATTTCAGCATCTTCCAAAGATTCGTTCATGCCAAGGAATGCACCTTCGCCTTCAGGATGGGTGCCTGTGAGGTGATAGGCATCGGCAGCCATTCCACCACCGACAACTTCCGCAATGATAGTGGCACCTCGAGCCACTGCATGCTCATAAGACTCCAGTACTAATGCTCCTGCACCTTCTCCCATCACAAATCCATCTCTGGTTTTGTCGAATGGTCGGCAGGCGGTTGATGCTTCCTCATTATTGGTGCTGAGTGCTCTGGAAGCATTGAATCCACCCAATCCCGCAACGGTAATAGGCGCTTCAGAACCACCGGTGATCATCATGTTAGCCTTGCCCCAGCGGATGTAATTAAAGGCATCTATAATGGCTGTTGTACCTGTAGCACAGGCTGAGATACAAGTGAAGTTGATTCCTCTCAGTCCATACCTCATGGAAATTACACCTGAAGCAATGTCGGCTATGATTTTGGGAATGAAGAATGGGTTGAACTTAGGATTTTCACCTCGTTTCACATAGTCGATCATCTCTTCTGTGAAGGTTTCAATCCCTCCATTGCCAGAACCCCAGATAACGCCAATCTTATTTCTGTTGAGTGATTCGAAGTCGATTTTGGCTTGTTGAATGGCTTCCTCGGCTGCCACTAATGCATAAGAGGTAAATCTATCGTACTTCCGCGACTCACTTCTTGGTATATGATCGTCCAGGTTGAAGTCCTTCAATTCGCATGCAAAGTGCGTTTTGAATTTGCTGGTATCGAATCGGGTAATTTCTCCTGCTCCACTTACTCCTGACTTTAGACCTGACCAGAAATCGTTGAGGTTGTTACCGATGGGAGTTAAGGCTCCCATTCCTGTGATTACCACTCTTTTCATTATTTTAATTCCTTTTCTACTATAGTTTTCAAATGATTCAACAGGCTGTTAAAACCTGTCATGTCTTGCGTGCCTTTAGCAATGAGGATGGCCCCTTCAATGCCGGCAATAATCAGATTAGCCATGTCGCTGGCATGGGCCTCTGCTTTAAATTCACCGCTCTCTTGCCCTTCAAGAATGACTCCTTCCAGTTCACTTCTCCAGATTTCAAAGGTCTTTTTCACCCTTTCTCTCAGTAGAGGGTAGCCGTCATCTGCTTCAACAGTGCTATTCATTAAGGCACAACCCCCATTTAAATATACCTGCTGAAATCCATCTTCATAGAAACCAAAGAGTTTCTCTAGTTTGATCCACGCGTTTCCGGTTGATACCAGCGATTTATAAAGTCCCTTTTGGAAGAATTTCAGATTATGTTCAAAGCAAGCGAGAGCCAGGGTGTCTTTGTCTTGAAAGTTACCATAAATGGCTCCTTTGGTAAGGCCTGTGGCTTCAGTAATGTCGTTGAGTGAAGTTCCATAAGCTCCCTTCTTATTGAAGATAGGTGCTACCTTCTCAATAATAAACTGTTTGGTACGTTCGGCTTTTGTCACAAAGCAAAAATATACCAATTGGTATATAAATCCAAAGAGCAGTCTGAAATGGCTTTATAGCTTGAAAGAGAAGCCATTTTGAACCTTGGCTTCGTACTTTTCTTTGTCGAATTCGAAAAGGAAGGAGCCCTTGCGGCTTGATGACATATCTTTTTCTTCCAGCTTCACCAGTATGTCTAGCTTGTTGATTTTCTTAGTGAAGTTACGCTTATCTATATCTTCCTGATAGATAGCTTCATATAGCTTTTGCAATTGGCGCATGGTGAACTTAGGAGGGAGTAGTTCAAAGCCAACAGGTTGGATGGAGGTTTTATACTGAATCTCCTTGATGGCCATTTTTACCATCTCGGCATGATCAAAGATGAGTTCAGGTACATCGGCTAATGCCACCCAATGTGCTGAGTTCTTCTTTCTTAGCTCTTCATTATGATCTTCCAGGTTGATGAGAGCATAGTAGGCAATTGAAATGGTTCTTTCAACCGGGTCTCGATTAGGATCGGTAAAAGTATTTACCTGGCGCATATAAACATCATCCAAACCGGTCAGCTGAAGAAGTACCCTATTGGCGGCATCGTCTGAGGTTTCATTGGGCTGGAGGAATCCACCTACCAAAGACCACTTTCCTTTCTCAGGTTCAAAATCGCGCTTAACGAGGAGTAGCTTTAGTTCATCATTGTGAAAACCAAAAATGATACAATCTACCGCCACTAGTATTTGGGTCTGTCCCTGATATGAATTGATCATAGCTTACAGTTGGTGATTAATTCGGGTCACTTCATAAAACATTTTGAATGATTGTTTCTAACCCGAAATTTGAATAGGTTTAAAAGTGTATAAGTTACACTTTAAATCAAATTCATTTTCAAATTAAGTAGAGTTAAAACACAGATAACAGCTCAGACTTTAAAAAAATAAGATTGATTTAATACTTAATTGTTCTTACTACTTGTTTAACCATAGCTTAAACCAATCATTATGTGGACTCACCAATCCTCCAAATCAAGTAGAACCAATAATTTAATTAGAGGTTCGAAAAGAAGTTTCCTTTCACTCTTTTTTCTGGTATGCCTTTTAGCTCAATCGTTAATTCAGGCTCAGGATAAAGTGAATATTTATGTAAATGCCGACCAGGGCAAACACACCATTTCCAGGCATATTTATGGCCACTTTGCCGAACACTTAGGGCGCTGTATTTATGGTGGATTTTATGTTGGAGAAGATAACAAAGTAATCCCCAATACAGATGGAGTTAGAAATGACATCATCTCGGCACTTAAGGAATTAAAAGTACCTAACCTCCGTTGGCCGGGTGGCTGCTTTGCCGATACTTATCATTGGAAAGATGGCATTGGGCCTAAAGCGGAAAGACCGACCATAGTTAATCAATGGTGGGGTGGAGTAACTGAAGATAATAGCTTTGGTACCCATGAATTTCTGAATATGGCCGAACGACTTGAGGCCGAACCTTATTTATCTGCCAATGTAGGCAGTGGTACTGTTAGAGAAGTCGCTGACTGGATTCAATATGTGAATCACGATGGGATTAGCCCGATGGCCGACCTTAGAAAGGAAAATGGCAGAGAGAAGGCATGGAATGTAACTTATTGGGGTGTCGGCAACGAAGCCTGGGGTTGTGGAGGAAATATGACAGCTGAGTATTATGCAAATATCTACCGTCAGTATTCCACTTTCATGACCGATTGGTCAAACACGAGCAAAGTTTTCCGCATTGCTTCTGGTGCTAGTGGTGGAGATTATCATTGGACCGAGGTGATGATGAGAGATATACCACACGGTTTATTAGAAGGAATCGCTCTTCACCATTATTCAGTAATTGATTGGGGCAACAAGGGTTCTGCCACTGAGTTCAGTGAGGAACAGTATTTCAGAACAATGACCGAGGCGTTGAAAATGGAAGAGTTTGTCTCCCGTCATTCCACCATTATGGATAAGTATGATCCTCAGAAAAAAGTGGCGTTGGTAGTTGATGAGTGGGGCGGCTGGTACGATGTTGAGAAAGGTACGAATCCGGGCTTTCTGTATCAGCAAAACACCATGCGAGATGCTATGATCGCGGGAGTAAATCTGAATATTTTCAACAATCA
>JABXIP010000092.1 GCA_013373005.1 Cytophagia bacterium
AGGAAGCCCAAGCTCAGCAGCAGCAGCTTTCGCTACAGCCAAAGAGACACCCAAAATGGCGTTTGCTCCTAAGTTTCCTTTGTTTGGAGTACCATCGGCTTCCAACATGATCTTGTCGATCAGGTTTTGCTCAAATACTGAGAATCCGATGATTTCGGCAGCCAAAACATCGTTCACATTCTGAACAGCTTTGGTTACTCCTTTACCTAAATATTTTGACTTGTCGCCATCTCTTAACTCTACTGCTTCGTGGGCACCGGTAGAAGCTCCCGAAGGAACAGCTGCTCTACCCATAACACCATTTTCGGTAATTACATCTACCTCAATAGTTGGGTTGCCACGAGAATCGAGTATTTGTCTGGCATGTACGCTTTCAATTAAGCTCATGATTATTATGATTTAAATAGGTCAATGAATTGGTCGAACAAATAACGCGAATCGTGGGGGCCCGGAGAAGACTCTGGGTGATATTGTACGGAAAACGTTTTCTTACCCTTTACAGCAATCCCAGCGCAGGTATCGTCATTCAGATTCACGTGTGTCAACTCTACCAAATCAGACTTTTCAACGTCTTCCCTGCTCACAGCAAAACCGTGGTTCTGAGAAGTTACTTCACTCTTGCCAGACACCATGTTTTTTACCGGATGGTTCAGACCTCTGTGACCGTTGTGCATTTTAAATGTTGGCACTCCACAAGCCAAAGAGATAATTTGATGTCCCAGACAAATACCGAAGAGCGGATGATTTCCTGCCATAATCTCCTTGGCGGTATTAACAGCATACTCCATAGAAGAAGGATCACCAGGACCATTAGACAAGAAGTAGCCATTCGGGCCCCATGCCTTCATTTCTTCGAAAGAAGTTTTGGCAGGGAATACTTTTAAGTAAGCGCCTCTGGTTGAAAGATGCTTCAAAATACTAGTCTTTACTCCCAGGTCTAGTACTGCTACTTTGTAAGGAGCATTCTCATCGCCTACGAAGTAAGGCTCTTTGGTTGAAACAAAAGAAGAAAGTTCAAGGCCATTCATATCCGGCACTTCAGCCAGTTTCTGTGCCAACTCTTCATCAGACAAATCTTCTGAAGAAATGATGGCATTCATGGCGCCTTTATTTCTAATGTACCTCACCAACAAACGGGTGTCTAGTTCAGCAATACCTACAATGTTGTTCTTATCGAGGTAGTTTTGAAGTGAATCGGTACCGGTAGGACGACTAAAATCCTGAGAGAAGGTGTTTACCACCAAACCTCTGATTTTTGGAGAGTCAGACTCCTGCTCGTCATCTTCCACACCATAGTTACCGATGTGAGAAGTGGTATTCACTACTATTTGTCCGTAATAAGAAGGATCTGTGTAGATTTCCTGATACCCGGTCATTCCGGTGTTAAAGCAGATTTCTCCGCCTGTAGTTCCAATTTTACCAATGGCAATACCCTCGAAACGAGAACCGTCTGCAAGTAGTAAAACCGCCTTTTTTTGTGATTGATCAAATGTTTTTTGCGACATATCTAGATTGGCTTGCGTTTAACGCAAAAGCAAAAATAGTACGTATTTGGTTGGCAGCAAAACCCAATATCTATATACTAGATAACCAATATCTGATATTCGCATATAATCCGTTAATCCGTTAACGTTCGAGGCTATTATGAACACATACATTTAATAAGTGAATACATGAGAAACACTAACTCAACCTACAGAGAGATCTCCTTAATTGTCGAATTACAAAGAGCCATAAAGTATTTACGACTGGGATTATCAGAATTACAAAATATTACTCCGGCAAATGATTTCTATGATCCTGTATTTCTACATCTATCTAATGGGATAGAGAGGATGTTAAAAGTAATGCTTTGTCTTAGCTTCAAAGAGCAAAATAATCGTCTACCCAATACCAACGAGATATGGAAATTGAAAGAAGGACATGACTTAATGTTGCTCAAAAAGAAAGTTGAAAAAATCACTATCCCTCCCTCCGCGCGATGGTGTGAGGGAGACTATGAAACCATAGTAAGCGATGATTCAATTGACCTTGTCTGTTTAATTCTTGCCAAGTTTGCTCAAAAGTCTAGATACTTCAATTTAGATGCAATTCTAGGTTACGATCAAGACTTTGACTCGCAAAGGGAATGGGAAAGGCTCGAAACATTCCTAGCAAAAAAGGCCTTTGGTGAGTCCGAATACTATAAACTATTGGCGCACCCTAAATCTTTAAACGCTATTTATAAAACAATTAACAAGGAACTTATTGTCCTTATTGAAAGATTCGTTCGAGCACTTTGTAGACAATTCGTTTTCGGTAATTTTTCTAAGGAATCTAACAAATTTCTTATCGTGATCTCAGACTTCTATCTTATAGAAGATGAACAATTGGGACATACGGTCTATTCTGAATTCCCAATCTATGAACAGATATCGAGAAAGAAACAGAGGTAATGAGTCATCAGACCACTCTGAGTGGTCTGACGACTAAACCACCACAACAAAAAAGGGATTGAACTTTCGCTCAATCCCTTTAAATATCTGGTAATATATTATTACTCTTTGCTATTCGGTATTTGGCTTAGAATTATCAACATTCTGTTCTTTGTTTTGAATGGACTTTACAAATTCTTTCGGAGTATTTCCTTCCAAAGTTTTAAAGACTCTATTAAAGGTGGCTTTAGAATTGAACCCGGCTAACTCTGCCAGGCTTACCAAATCATACTTCAAATACTCCTTATTTTCTACCAGTCGCTTAAACTCAGCAACACGCAGACCATTAACAAAAGCAGAAAAGCTCTCGTGCCCTTCCAGCTTTAGGTAATTTGAAAAGTCTTGCCTGCTAATGTCCAAGACCTCTAAAGATTTATTAAGGTTAAGATCTGATTGAGTAAAGAGTTTTTCTTTAATAAACCTGAAAGCAATCTTATCAGAGACGTTTTCTCCTACTTCTTCCTTTCTAACCTGCATCTGATTGCCCATGATCAACTTTCGTAAATAAGGCATTTCAAAAAGTGAATAAATCACCACGTAAACCGACATGGCTATATGATATGGCGTTTCAATAGCCCAATCGAAATAGTAGATGAGCGTGCCATTCAGGTATGTCCAAAAATCTGACTCTTTACCCTGAGCCAAAGTTGAGAGTATGGTCAGGAATATTCCCATTAGCTGAAAGGTGAATACGCTAAAGAAAAACCATTTGGTTCTCAAATAGGCCCTTCTCAATAAGCTTGGCTTCAACCCAACCTTGATGTCCTTCAGACAAAGAACATAGTAAGTAGTATAAGACACCACCAGAAAAGAAACCAAGAGCCAGTGATTTAGGAGAGAGTGAGCAAAATAAACCTCTGAAAAGCCTATGCGCATCACTATATACCTCAAGTAAAGCACTGCAGGAATTGAGAAATGAACAAGCAATTGTTTTGTACTGACAGACTTCCACTTAGAATGAATATAGAAGTAAATCAGCGGACCTATAAACACTTCTTTATAGCCTCCAACCAGTATAATCCCTAAGGCATTGTTGCCCCAATGCTCCCAGAAAAACCTTCTGAAGAACCACATGCCCATAATCAGGCATAAGAGCGACAAGTATACCTGCTTCTTTGGCCCAAGAATAAGTTGCACAATAGCCACGCTGATGAGCTGAACTCCAAGCAAAAGATAGATTCCATTGACAATGGGATGAAAATCAGGGTTCATACAATGTTTGACCTTTGTGGCAGCTAAAATACAGAATCCTTAAAGGTCTCAAATCCTTCAAATGAGACTTTTTGAGTTTTTAATCTACGATAATCAGCTCATTCTTTGCGTCTATAGTTGGCAAAGCGCTACAACACGCTTTTGCTAAAAAGATTTACAAAACAGTAAAATCATGAAAAAGAAAACTCAATTGGTCATCATACTAGGTTTATGTGTGTCCATGTTTTTTTCCTGTAGCGAACAGGGAGAAACAAACCCGGAGCCTGTTCAAGGATTTGAACTTGAAAATCAATTTTACGCCACTCCAAAAATGATACTCTTGCCTCTTGGAGAGTCAGCCGCAAATCTCTATGAGTTCGACCTAGTACTTCTATCCGGAAGTATTACTACAGATGAAGAAATAGAAGGCGAAGAAGGATACTTCTTACTGCTGAAAGTGTTTACCGACTCCGAAACTGGGATAGTACCAGGCACCTATGTCTTTGGTCAAGACCCAAATGCATCGAGCATTATGGAAGGAATGGTGGTACTTAACTTCATTACACCGGCCACATTTGGCAATGTTCGGCCCGTAACCAGCGGTGAGTTAACAGTATCTGAAGAAGCCGGCAATGTTGTATTGACCTATGAAGTAACACTTTCTGATAATAAGAAAGTGATTGGGTCATATATAACCGACTGGAACAGCTGGGTCATTCAAACTGATATGAACTAAAATTTCAAACCATCCTTTTGTGGTTTGTAAATGGGGGCTCTCTTTTCAAAGAGCTCTCTTTTCCTCTCTCTGAGGAAAGAACATCTATTTCAAACAAATCATCTATAAACTCAATGCAAAAATCTCTACTCATACTTTTCGGGCTTCTTGTTATTTCCGGACTTCATAGTCAAGAACTAAAAAGAAGGGCCAATTGGGACGCTCAGATCAGCTGGCCCAATGCAATAGCACCCGGAGCAATAATTCAATCCATTGTTAAAGACAGCCCCATGCATAAAGCTGGGCTAAAAGCAGGAGATAGAATTATTGAGGTAAGTGGTCGGAAAATATTGGACCAAGAAGACTGGGGTCATATAGACTATGCCATCATGGCCAATGAAGAGACTCAAATCACTGTTGTTCGCAACAGACGCAAAATCACATTCTCGGTAGTATTTAGGCCATTAGACAAGGAAAGTCACGGAAACATTACAACCTACTATGAATCTGTTACGAGTGAATATGGTCTAACCCAAAGAACTATTATCACCACTCCAGATCCCGGTAAAAAACTACCAGCCATCTTCCTTATTCAGGGACTCAGTTGCTCTACTATAGAGCAGTACTCGGGCCGATCTAACAACTGGGTCACTCTTATTAATGACCTGGCAGAGAAATCGGGTATGGTATTAATGAGAGTAGACAAACCTGGCGTTGGTGACAGTGAAGGAGACTGCGGAAAAACCGATTTCAAAACCGAACTGAGCGGCTATGAGGCTGCCATGGAAAGTTTAAAGTCAAAACCTTATGTAGACACCACAAAAATCATTGTCTACGGAAATAGCATGGGTAGTGCTTTGGCTCCCTATTTCGCCAATAAGTATAATCTCGCAGGATCAATTTCTGACGGCACATTCTTTAAGTCGTGGTATGAACACATGCTTGAAATAGAGCGAAGAATACTGGCTATTGAAGGTAATTCGGAAGCCGAAATTCACACCAAAATGAACAACTACTTCATTCCTCTTTACCATGGTATGTTGGTTGAAAAAAAGAGTTTTGAAAATATCATTGATGAGCAACCACTCCTCTCTCAGTACCACAGACAAGGTTTGAATCATATGTATGGAAGATCAATGGAATACTACCATCAGATTCAGGATTTCAACTTTGCTCAAGAATGGGAGAAAATCACCGTTCCGGTAAGGATTAGGTGGGGAACTAACGATTGGATTATGTCTGAATTTGATAACGACATGATCATCGATGTGCTCGACCGGGTTGGACATAAAGACCACCTCTTATTCAAATACCCGAAAATGGATCATTGGTCTACCATCCACCCAAGCTATAAGGAAAGCTACAATTCCGAGCCAGGTAAATGGGAAGACAAAATAAGTCAGCAGATAATCGATTGGGCAAAAGGAATGATCAAGTGAGTTAGCCCACTAGAATCAAAAGGTTCTTATCATGAAAAGGCAAGTGAGAATTTGGACAGCCGGAATTTTGGCCGGTTTTATTAGCGAAGCATTTATGGGGCTGATCTTTACAAGTCAGGCCATAAAGGGATTGCTGTATAACCCAAAACTTCAAAGCGAGAAATTTATAGAGATTACTTCTTCGAGAGAAGTGTCTCTTCCAACCACTATAATCGGAATGATACTTCTTTCAGGCATTCACTCCTGGCTGTTCAGCATCTTACATGAGTCTATTCCTGGCCAAACCAAGTTAAAGCAAGGCCTATTCTTTGGCTTTATGATCTGGCTGGTTTACTGGCTCTTTCAGGAGTGGTTTGTATACCACACTATGCTGGGTGAGCCTATTCTACTCACATTATTAGAGCTGGCTATACTACTCGCGGGCTCACTTATTGAAGGCATCATTATTTCATTCTTGGTTAGTGGAATAAATCATAAAACAATAAAAGCATGAGATTCAGGAAGTTTACAATCATATCAATACTATTTGCACTATTTGCATCGGCTCAGGCCCAAGAGAAAGGCGGCAGAATTTATACGGAGTTTATCGACTCCACATTCTCGATGATTCAAGATCAATGGTTATATATTGAGAAAGTTGATATTGAAGCTTACAGACGAAAGGCAGATTCCTTAAAAAAACACATTGAAAGTACCGAGGAACTTATGCCTCTTTTCCAGCAAATGTTCGATGAGGCACAAGACAATCATAGCTTCTTCTGGGTCAATAATAAAAAGTATTCATCTCACTTTGGACAACTCTCAGAGGACGACATCCGCAAACCGTTAATGGATGCCCTGGAAAATGGTGAAGGCATTTATAAAGCTGAGATTATTGATAATATAGGTTATCTGAGAATACCTCAAGATAATACTAGCGACAATCCAAAAGCCATGCAAAGTCATGCACAGAACTTTCACCAACAGATTTGTGAAATCTATGAACAGAATCCGGAAGGATGGATTATCGACCTAAGGCTCAATACTGGCGGCAACATGTATCCTATGATCTCCAGCATAAGTGCCATTGTTGGTGAAGGAGATTTCGCTTATCAGGTTGACAGAAATGGAAATAAGACCAATTGGTCTATCAAAGGCCTTGCAGTAATGCAAGGCAAGGATACGATTACATCCCTAATAAAAACTTGCTTACCTGATTTGTCGATCGAAAGGCTGGTTGTCTTAACAAGCCAAATGACCGGAAGCTCGGGTGAAATTACAGCATTGGCAGTTTCCAAACGTCCTAACACCTACTTTATAGGGGAGCAAACAGCTGGTTTCATGACCTCAAATGAGCTGATTCGTTTGCCTCAGGAGGTTTTCCTGCTTCTGGCTCATGCCCATGAAGCCAACTCCGATGGAGAGTTAGTGAACAAAATCACTCCTGACCTCGAAATGATCGAGGGTGATAGCTTCTCCAACTTGTTGGAAGACACCAAAGTTCAGAAGGCAATTAGCTGGTTAAAAAACCGGGACTAATAAGGACTTTTCAACAACAAGGAATTCTTTAACTCCCATAGGAGCAACCTGCGAAAATATCGGCAGAGCGAATGGTAAACAGAAAATCATAATCAGAACCAAATGGACAAGACTATCAGATCATTGGAAAGAAAACAAAAGCTCCAAACCATTATAATAGTAGCGCTCATATTGGCCATTGCATTGCTTTATATGAACCCACCTCATCATTCAACTGACAATGACATTATTCATGCTAAAGGTATAGTAATTCATGATGAAGAGGGTAAACCAAGAATTGCCATGGGTTTCCCAATAAGCAATGAAAACAGGTTTAGAAATGACACTCTAAATGGGATGGTATTCATGGATGAGAAAGGTGTTGATAGAATTCATTTAGGTCAACATGGGAAATTGTACTTAGGCGGTGAGTACTATGAAAGGTCTAATGATGGCTGGTCATTGTTTTTCAATGATGGTAAAGGAGAAGAACGCTCCGGCTATGGGTTTAGTGATGACGACAATAGCGTTGGTCTTGGCATGGACTATGGAGGTGAGTTTGGCGGAGAGGCCATTTACCTATATGCAGCACCGGGCTTGGCTTTTATGACCCTTAATGCCGATTTACAAGAACAGAAAGGAATCAGGGATAGAATCGTCTTCTGGCATGAAACAGATAAGGACTTGAGCATTGCTAAAATCAGTGATTCAAAAAAAGACGGCAGAATATTCCTAAAGGCTGAAAATGGTGGAAACCCTGTTATTTCCTTAACAGATAGTTTATCGAATCAATTGACTATAACCAATGACGGGCACAACTAGATTTAGCACAAAGTTGGTATTGCAAGCTACTTCCATTTTCGAGAAATCCGCCCAAACAAAACTGTGGATGCTCACGCTATTAATTACCTGCCTAAATATTGATTGCAAGTCCCAAAACATCAATATCACATATGATAATTCCCAAAGCCAATATCTTCTTACTTATTGGAAAAAAGGGAGTATTAGCGAGGAGGAAATGGACAAATTCATGGGGCTCTATGGAACGAAGATGTACCTAAAAAAATTGGCTACTTTCTTCGATGATGTTGATCCTGTGTCGTTTGAACAGAGCATTAGACAAGCAATAGAAGGTAAGCCCTCTGCCAATGATCGCTACATGCTTAACCAGCTACTGAGCAAAAAAGAGACCGCCCAAAAAATGCTCAACCTTATCCAAGAACATGAGGCCGAAATCACTCAAAAGTCAATTCAGCTGATCTCCAGGTATGTTCCAGACATCCTAACTATGGACATGAAAGTTTACTTGGTTTTTGGCATAATCGGGGGTGGCTGGACCTTTGCAGACGAACCTAACGCTTTCTTTCTAGATATCTCTAACCTTGGTGTGGACTATGAGGGAATGACCTATCTCGCGGCACATGAGCTATTCCACGTTGTTCAAGACAGAATGATGCCTCCATCTACCGCCAAGCACAATGGCGTTCGGTACTTAATAGACGAAATGGTGAAAGAGGGCATGGCTACCTTTATTGCCGACTTCGGACATACCACCAACAATGGTGAGTATAGTCAATTCAGTGTGTCTATTCAAAACAGAAACCTGAGAAGAATTCAAAGCAATTTCACCCTGCTTGAAACACTAATTTTCAGAGCTCATTTCGATCAAGAAGTTCAAATTGATCAGTTGTACAGCATCGGCCTAAGTGGAATGTATGGTAGTCCTTTATACTATGTTGCCTACTATATGATCTCAAAATTAGATGAAGAGCAAAAATCAGGAGATTATGTCATGTCAATGTTCAATCAGCCATATGAAAAATTGGTTCTAGACTACAATGCATTGGCATTAGAAAAGGGATATCCAAGCCTTAGCAAGCAAATAATAGAGATAATACAGCGATAAGACATACACAGCATCACAAGGTTCATATTCATCAATTCAATTAAACCCAATCACATGAAACGAAGAATCAAACCAAGCCTCAGAACTAGTATTATCGGACTTTTGCTCATCTGCTCATGCTTTACTATTCAGGGGCAGCAGCTTACTCCAGAAAGTCTGGGTTTTAATCCCTATCAGGTTGATCACAAAACACTGGGCGAAGTCAATTTCTACATTACCTCCAATGGGCTGGAAAAGAGTAAACCCGTTTTACTTTATCTAGATGGATCTGGAGCGTTTCCACTATTTCAGATGATGGAGCAGGGTATCGGCAGCTCTGTTATCATAAATTTTTCAGAATTATCTGAGCAGTACCATGTTGTAATAATTAGTAAACCAGATGTTCCATTTATTGACTCATTGAGAATGGATTCAAAAACTGGATACCCTTTGTATGACCGTCCCGAAGGCTATACTCAAAATCTATCTTTAGATTGGAGAGTATCCGCTGCTCAGACTGCTTTGGATTTCATCTTCGATAATACACCAATTGACACTACTAAAGTTGTAGCTATGGGTATTTCTGAAGGCTTTCAAGTTGGTGCTAAATTGGCTTCCGTTGATAGCAGAATATCGCATCTGATCTTAATGGTTGGTAATGGCCTTAACCAATACTTCGACTTCATTATTCAAAATAGAATGGACGCATATGCCGGAGACATTACTGAAGCTGAATCACAGAAAAACATAGACTCTCTTTTCAAGATTTCCCAATCAATTGCCCTGGAACCAAAAAACACAGACAAGGAATGGTATGGTCATAGTTATTTAAGATGGAGCAGCTTTACAAAGGAGTCTCCTGCACATAGCATACTTTCGCTCGACATCCCAATCTATTTAGTTGGATGCTCAAAAGATCGTAACAGTTCTGTTTTAGGCACAGACTATTTGTATCTGGAAAGTCTAACTAAAGGAAAAACCAATATTACATACAGAGTCTATCCTTATGACCACTCCTTCAATGAGCAAATATTGGATGAGGAAGGCAGAGTTGTATCATTTCAGAATCATAGAACAGAAGTACTTGGGGAAGCATTTGAATGGTTAGTGAATAACTAACCTAAATGACACCGTGCAGAGAAGCTGCGGATAGCACTTTTATCAAACATACATTTTGATTAAGTGAAGCAAAAAGAAAAGGGATTGAACTTTCGCTCAATCCCTTTCAATATCTAGTAATATATTATTACTCTTTGCTTACTTTTTCTCTTCATCAGAGTCGGTAGCCTCATCTGCAGAAGCTTCTGGAGCCTCTTCAGTTTCAGCTTCAGCAGCAGGAGCTTCTTCGGTTTCAGCAGCAACTTCTTCAGCTACTACCTCTTCCTTCACTTCCTCTACTTCTTCTACTTTAGCTTCTTCTACTGCAGGTGCAGCAGTTGTAGCTTCAGTAGCTTTTTTACCACCTCTTCTGCTTCTTCTGGTAGTTTTCTTCTCTTCCTTGGTATCTCCTAGCAACAATTCGTTATAGTCTACCAATTCGATGATACACATATCAGCATTATCACCAAGTCTGTTACCCGTTTTGATAATTCTGGTATACCCACCAGGTCTGTCTGCTATCTTCTCTGCTACTTCGTTAAACAATGTAGTAACAGACTCTTTGTCTTGCAGGTAAGAGAATACTACCCTTCTAGAGTTAGTTGAATCGTCTTTTGCTTTAGTAAGCAATGGTTCAACAAACTTTCTCAAAGCTTTCGCTTTAGCTACAGTAGTAGTGATTCTTTTATGCTGAATCAAAGAAGAAGCCAT
>JABXIP010000193.1 GCA_013373005.1 Cytophagia bacterium
CAGAACCAGTTCGTGAAATTATTCCTGTGGGAAATGTTATTGGTCTTCACTTGAAATCTGGTTTAGAAAAGTTCAGTAAAGTGATTGTCACCACGGGAGGTCAGCCTAAACTAGATGGCTTCAAGTGGTTGAGCGATTTGGGACATAATATTGTTGAGCCTGTGCCTTCACTATTCACCTTCAATATGCCTAAAAACCCAATTACTAAGCTAATGGGACTATCGGTTCCGAATGCTACTGTAAGAGTTCAGGGTTCTAAGCTAATGCAAAGCGAGCCATTGTTGATTACTCATTGGGGAATGAGTGGGCCGGCTGTACTGAAAACTTCGGCTTGGGGTGCGAGGGTTCTTCACGAGCTTAATTATCAATTTGTGGCTCATATCAATTGGTTGGGGGATGTGAAAGACCATGAAGTCAGAGAGCTTATTCAAGAGGTTCAATCAGCTTCGCCCAAAAAGCAGATCAAGAATTTATGTCCTTTTGAGTTACCTCAAAGGTTGTGGGATTTCCATCTTGAACAATGTGAGATTATCTCTGACAAACCATGGGCTGAGCTGTCTAAAAAGCATATCAACAAGCTGATTGAAGTACTAACCAATGACCAATATTCTGTTTCCGGTAAAACCACTTTTAAGGAAGAATTTGTAACAGCAGGAGGAATTGATCTGGCAGATGTAGACTTCAATACCATGGAAAGCCGCAAAGTACCGGGGCTGTTTTTTGCTGGTGAGGTATTGAATATCGATGGTGTTACAGGCGGATTCAACTTTCAAGCGGCCTGGACAACCGGCTTCATAGCAGGGAAGCATTGCCTGATTTGATTCCACTCGTCAAATTCATCTCTTCAATCTTAAGGCTATGTATTATTTTCCCATTTCTAAACCTTTAAACTTCTATGAAAACTAAATCGCTTATTCTTAGCGCTTTTCTGATGTTAGTGTCAGGCAGCTTGGCCGCACAGGACATTCAGGAAATACTAAAAAATTACGAATTCCGAAATGTAGGCCCATTGAGGGGAGGTCGTGTTACTGCTGTTGAAGGAGTAGCCAGCCAACCGTCCGTATTCTACATGGGTGCTACCGGTGGTGGTGTATGGAAATCGGTGAATTATGGAATGACCTGGGACAATGTTTCAGATGGTTACTTCCCAACACCTTCCATTGGAGCCATTACGGTGTATCAGAAAGATCCGAACATCGTTTATGTAGGAACCGGTTCTGATGGACTGAGATCGAATGTAATCACCGGAAAAGGTGTTTATAAGACTGCCAATGCAGGAAAAAGCTGGGAGTTTATTGGCTTGAAAGAGACAGGACAGATTGGAGCAGTTGAAATTGATCCAAACAATCCTGATATCGTATATGTGGCGGCTATTGGAAAAGCCTTTGGTAGAAATGAAGAAAGAGGAATCTTCAAAACTGTTGATGGCGGAAAGACCTGGGATAAAATACTTTATCACTCAGATAGCATTGGGTTCTCTGATCTGGAATTAGCTCCGGACGATCCGAATACTATTTATGCTGGTGCCTGGAGAGGTGAAAGAAAGCCGTGGACTATCATCAGTGGATCTTCTGAAGGTGGTATATACAAGTCTACTGATGCCGGTAAAACCTGGACTAAGCTAACCAATGGTTTGCCTGACAGATTAATTGGTAAGATTGATTTTGCGGTTTCTGCTGCAGATCCAAATAGAGTTTATGCCAATATTGAAGCTTCTGATGATAAAGGTGGGCTTTACCGTTCTGATGACAGAGGTGCTAGCTGGGAGTTTGTTTCAGACAATAGAAACCTGACTAACAGACCTTTCTACTACACTAATATTGAGTCGAATCCAAAGAATGCTGATGTTGTGTATAACAACTCATTGAGTTTCATTAAGTCTGAGGATGGCGGTAAAACTTGGAAGAACATTAGAACACCGCATGGTGATAACCATGATATCTGGATCAACCCGAATGATACATCTATCTGGGTGCAGTCTAACGATGGTGGGGTAAACGTTACGCTTGACAACGGAAGAACATGGTCAAGCCAATTCAATCAGCCAACTGCTGAATTGTATCAGGTAGAAGTAGATGATCAATATCCTTACTGGTTATATGCCGGTCAACAAGATAATTTCAGCACCATTGCAGTGCCTAGCATGCCTACAAGCGATGTACAAGCAGGTAGCAATGCCTTTATTCTAAGCACAGGTGGTTGCGAAACCGGACCTGCAGTTCCCAAGCCGGGTAATCCAAATATCGTCTATACCAACTGTAAAGGTCGATTTGGTGTGTATGATAAAACAACTGGTCAAGAGCTTCAGTACTATGTTGGTGCCACCAATATCTACGGACACAATCCTAAAGATCTTAAGTTCAGATTCCAGCGTGTAGCTCCTGTTCACGTTTCTCCACATAATCCAGATGTGGTTTATCATACTTCTCAGTATGTGCACAAAACCACGGACGATGGCAAAACCTGGGAGATCATTTCTCCAGACTTAACTGCTTTTGATCCTGAGTTTCAGGTGGTGCCAGGTTCCCCAATTACAAGAGATGTAACAGGTGAAGAGTATTATAGCACCATTTATGCCATCAGAGAGTCAACCGTTCAGGAAGGTTTGATTTGGGTAGGAGCGAACGATGGTCCTGTTCACGTAACCAGAGATGGTGGAAAGAACTGGGATAACGTAACGCCAAATATGCCAACTGGCGGTAGAGTAGATGCCGTAGAGCCATCTCCGCACGATCCTGCTAAAGCTTATGTGGCAGTGTTGAGATATCAATTGGATAATGACTATAGCCCATATATTTACAAGACAGAAGATTATGGTAAGTCCTGGGAGCTATTGACTACCGGAACCAACGGTATCCCTGCCGATTACCCAACAAGGGTTATTCGAGAAGATCCTGAGAAAGAAGGCGTGCTTTATGCCGGAACTGAGTTTGGACTATTCATCTCTTTCGATGATGGTAAGAATTGGGAAACTTTCAACCAAACCCTACCTGTAACTCCAGTAACTGATATCAAAATTAAGGACAATGACTTGGTGCTTTCTACCATGGGTAGAGGGTTCTGGATTTTGGATAACATTGTTAGCCTAAGAGAATTAGGAAGCGTTAAAAATCAGCAGGCTTATCTGTTTGACATTCAGGATGGAGTAAGAAACAGAATGAATGCCAGCAGCGACTATAACGGCCCTGAGTATCCTAGAATGGGTGTTACCATAGACTATTACATCAAAGACAAGGACCAGCCGGTTACGCTTGAGATTCTTGATGATGAAGGAAACGTAATCAGAAGCTTTGTTAATGGTCGTCCTAGCCCTCCTTCCAATACAGAAAGAGATATGGCTACAGGTTTTAGAAATCCTCCTGCAGCTGGTGGTCTGCCAAACAATCAAGGTATTAACAGATATAGCTGGAACATGCGTCACGCTGGTGGTTGGAGTGATAACCCAAGAAGAGCATTCCAGGGTTTTGGTCCAATGGTAGCTACTGGAACCTTCAAAGCCAGATTGAAAATTGGTGATCAATTATTGGAAAACGACTTTAATGTAGTGCTTGACCCTAGAGTGACTTTAGTGACCGATGCTGATGTAAAGGAGCAGGAGGAACTAGCACTTGAGATGCAGTCATTTGGCGATGAGGTAGCTAAACTTATTTCTGCCATGGATAAGGAGAGAGAAGCTCTTAAAAATAGCCTTAATGCTGAGAAAGCGAATAGAAGAGATCAACGCAAGAAAGAAGCGTTAGATGCCATCTATTATAAGTTGGTGACTCCTCCAGGTACTTATATGGAGCCTATGCTTTCAGACCAGACTAGATACTTGTCCAGCATGATTGGTAGAGCTGATCAGAAGCCTGGTCAAGATGCATACGAGCGCCTCGAAGAGCTGAAAGCTAAGTTTGAAGAGATCAAAAAGGAATTCGAAGCTTTAAAATAAAAATTGAGCAAGCTCGAAAAGAAATGGTATTGGCAAATTCCGCATCCAATTGTGATGCTGTTTGCCATTATCATTCTCACGGCTATTCTTAGCCATATTATTCCGGCTGGAGTATTTGAAAGGGAAGTGGTGGATGGAAGGAGCAGGGTAATTCCCGGTTCTTATGAATCAGTAGATCAAACACCACTTTCTTTTCTGGATACTTTTTTGGCCATTCCCGGAGGCTTTGCTTCCGCCATCTCCATCATTTTCGTGGTACTATCTTCTGGTATTATGTTCGGCATTCTGGAGAAATCCGGAATGATTGAAAATGCAGTAGGCACTTTCGTCAAGAAGCTAGGAGTTGAAAGACGCTTTCTGGTGGTTATTCTTATGACCTATCTTTTCGGCTGTCTGGGAGTATTCATAGGCTATGAAAACAACATTGCACTTATTCCCATTGCAGCGATTACATCTCTTGCACTCGGTGGTGATTTGATGTTGGCTGCGGGTATTTCTGTCGGAGCGGTGACTGTCGGATTCGGTCTTTCTCCTGTTAACCCCTATACCGTTGGCACTGGGCATACTTTGGCCGAAATGCCTATGTTTTC
>JABXIP010000303.1 GCA_013373005.1 Cytophagia bacterium
GCTTCTAATAACTCTCTGTCTGCCTGATCAATCTGTTCTCTGATGGTATCTAGTTGATTGATGATATTTTCTTTGGTGAAAACGGAGTCGCGGAGTAAAAGGCTGTCGAGTAAATCGCCTAGACTATCGCTTTTAATTTGCTGTTTGGCATCGCTCCAGGCTTCATCAGGCGTTGAGTGAGCCTCTACCATCAGGCCGTCATAATTTAGGTCTAAAGCCTTTTGAGCGATTTCGGCAATTAGTGTACGATCGCCTGCAATATGGCTAGGGTCGCAAATCAAAGGAAGTCGTGGGAATTCACTTTTTAGGTCGAGTGGAATTTGCCACATGGGAAGGTTTCTATACTTACCGGATTGATAGCTATGGAAGCCACGGTGAATAGCACCCAACTTCTGAATACCCGCTTTGGAGAATCTTTCCAATGCTCCCTTCCAGAGGGAAAGCTCTGCATGAATAGGGTTTTTTACTAAAACTGGTAGTTCGGAACCTTTAAGTGCTTCGGCCAATTCAGAGACATTGAATGGATTAACAGTTGTTCTGGCTCCAATCCAGATTAGATCTACCTCATATTGATGTGCCAGTTCAATATGGTTGGGAGTGGCCACTTCCATAGCAAAGCGAAAAGGATGTTCAGCCTTTAAAGCTTTCACCCATTTAAGTGCCTGTTCGCCATTACCTTCGAAATTTCCTGGTCGGGTACGAGGTTTCCAAATACCGCCACGAACAAAGTCTACCTTATCCAGAATAGGTAATACACTTTGCCTGAACTGCTGCTCGGTTTCTACACTGCAAGGGCCAGAAATAACCAGCGGTTTTTGAAAATTCAGATGCCAATCTTTAAGTTCACGGATGTCCATATTTTTTGGCTTTTTGGCCAATTAACAAAAGTAAAAACCTATTGGTTTGTTCTTATATTTGCGCACCGATTTTCGTCTATGGAGTTAAAGAAGTTTGTTGATTTTGATGAATTGGAGACCGCTTTCAGGTCGAAGACCGATGAAGCCCTAAAAAAACGCCATTTCATTTTCAGTTCCATGCAGTGGCCATGGTTAGTTAAAATTGGAACCGGCCTGACCAAGTTTTCACTGGCAGTAGGCCTTCCGGTAAAACGCCTCATTAAAAGAACCATTTTCGACATGTTTTGTGGAGGAGAAACCTTAGACGGTTGTCAGAGGTCTTCACATGAATTGGCCGCCTTTGGTATTGGAGCTATTTTCGACTATTCAGTGGAAGGTGAGAAAACCGAGCAAGGGTTTGATCAGACTACTAATGAGATTCTCAGAACTATCGATAGGGCAGGTGAGATGGAATATATCCGTTTTGCTGCCTTCAAAGTAACTGGTCTTGCTTCGTTTGATCTACTGGCCAAAATACATGCTGGTGAAAAGCTGACGAAAGACGAACAGGCTGCCTACGACCGTGTTTTCGAAAGGGTTGATAGCATTTGCCGACTGGCTTATGAGAAGGATGTTTCTGTGTTGATTGATGCTGAAGAAACGTGGATTCAGAAGCCTATTGATGAGATTTCGCTCAAAATGATGAGTATCTATAATCGTGAGAAGGCGCTCATCTATTATACATTCCAAATGTATTGCCACAAAATGCTTGAGAACCTAAAGACTCTGCACCAGCACGGTGTTGAAAATGGCTATAGGTTGGGAGCGAAGTTGGTTCGAGGTGCTTATATGGAAAAGGAGCGTAAAAGAGCTGAAGATATGGGGTATGAAGACCCGATTCAGCCTACTAAAGAAGCGACAGATAGAGATTACGATTTAGCCGTAAGGTATTGCATTGAACACATCCACCAAATTGGATTGTTCTCAGGTTCTCATAATGAGGAGTCTAACTACAAGCTCACTTTAGTGATGGATGAGTTTGGTTTGCAGAAGAATGATCACCGTGTATTCTTCGGTCAGCTGTATGGAATGAGCGACCATATTTCTTTCAATCTGGCGAATGTTGGATACAATGTAATCAAGTATGTGCCTTATGGCCCATTGAAGGCTACGATTCCTTACCTAATCAGAAGAGCGAATGAAAACACTTCAGTAAAAGGGCAGAGTGGGAGAGAGTTGAGTCTGGTGAAAAAAGAAATGGCCCGGAGAAAGCTCTTTAAAAAGCAGCTGGGTCACCAGGATAAATTCTAAAGAAATTAAAAAGGCTGAGATTTGATCTCAGCCTTTTTAATTGGAGTTCAATATTAATTCTTGGACTTGTCTGGTTTTACAATGAATACCGTTTGTACTTCATCTTCTTCTAAGGCGATGCTATTCGGTACTTCTATTTCTCTTTCTTTGAAATGGAATTCTTGGCGCTCAACCCCGATCGTTATGTTCTTGGCTTCGGGTAACCTCAATTCGTATTCGGTGTCACTTGCATTCTTATATACAAGGGGCAAAGCAAAACCGGTGACTATTCTTCCTTCACCTTTTGAGAGTCTTTTGATTGAGTCCAGATCAATATTGAAATAGGTGTAGACTTTTGTGACTTTTGATACCTGAGCATCCGAATCTACTGGTATTTCGGTTTCCTCGAATACAATTTCATTGGATTCAGGACTTACTTCTTCAGTACATGCAAGAGCAAAGACCAATGCTCCAAGTACCGGTAATGCAA
>JABXIP010000420.1 GCA_013373005.1 Cytophagia bacterium
CATCGGCCATTTCTATTGAAGTATTCTCGTAATCTTCAGGAGAAATAGAGTAGGCTCCATCTTGAGCAAGAGCGCTTAGAGAGAGAAATAAAAGGAATATGATTAGATACTTTTTCATGATTTAATCTTCTAATGCGGTTTTGATTCTTCTCATTCTGACCCTCAATGAAACGAGCCATACACCTAGTAAAGTCCAACCTATTACAGCAGGATAAAACACAATTCTCAACTTACTGTCCATGTCATAAGCATTGAAACCCGGATTTCCTCCATTGCCTGGGTGAAGTGAACTATCTGTCATTCTTGGAAGAATGAATAGTAGCGGTATCAGCGCAGCATAGGCAAATACATTATAGATGGAGCTGATTCTTGCCTTCTGCTGTTGATCTTCTAATGAATTTCTCAACACCAGATAGGCGAAATAGATAAGCAGAGCTATGGCACTGCTGTTCTGTTTTGGGTCTCCACTCCAAGGCTCTCCCCATGTGAATCCTGCCCAAATGGCTCCTGTTGTAATACCTAACATTCCGAAAAGAACACCGGCATTGGCAAATTCCACAGAAATCTGATCGTGCTCTATCTTGTTAGACATCAAATACTTGATAGCATAAACCACTGAGGTGGTTAGCAAAATGATCATTGCAAACCACATGGTTACATGGAAATGCAGGTTGCGAATCGTTTCGTTTAGAATGGCTAGCCGGGGGACATCAAATAAAAGAGCTCCTAAAATGGAGTAGATGAGTATGGCTACACAGAGGATTTTCCACCACTTCTTTTTCATGGTCAACTACCTTTGACTTATGAGCGCCAAAGATAGGGGAATAAGAGGTAGGAAACCGCAATAATTATGGCATTTATACAGAGCAATGTGGCCATCTGGTCTAAGTAAACAGCTCGATCGAGTCCATCGATGGCATTTCTAGAACACTTGATGATCACAAGCAACATTGGAATAAGGACAGGAAAACTAAGTACTGCTATCAGTGTGCTGCTATTAGGGGCTTTTGAAGCAATTCCAGAGAGCATAGTCAGTGCTGAAGCAAGTCCTGTAGAGGCCAGTATTACCGTAACTAGAAACATTGGGATGTCATTTACTGGATTGCCCATAACTACACTGTAAAAAAGCAAGCCAACTAGTGTCAGCCCCATCATGAGCAAGGAATAGTAAATGGTTTTGGAGGCGATTATCTGTTCTGGTTTGGCAAGAGAGTAGTAGTAAAGAAGTCGGCCATTGGCCTCCTGAATAAAACTCTTAGCAACTGAGTTTACACCTGCGAATAGAATGATGATCCAGAAAAGTGCATTCCATGCTAATGGTTTAATGACCCCAACCTTTACGTTAAAGCTCATGTAGCAAACAAAGATGGTAGATGCTAAATAGAGCAACATGCCATTAAGGGCATACCTTTGGCGCCATTCTGATCTAAATTCTTTTCCGATTAAAGTTAAAATCTGAGTCATTCTTGTAGATGGTTACAAATATATATTATGTTTGCGACATCAATTAGTCTATTAAAAAGGTAGACAATGTGGATAAATGAATTATGATCTGTTTTTTTCCGAATTTGACATCTCAGAATGTGATCTTAACCGAGAATGAATCAGAGAAATAAATTTGTTAAACAGGAAAAGCTATCAGTAGAACTTATCAACCGGGAAAGGAATTTGAATCAAAGCCCAGTTGTGATTTGGTTTACTGGTTTATCAGGGGCTGGAAAGACAACTCTTGCAAATGGTCTTGAAAAGAGACTTTTAAATAATGGAATTCACTCCTTTTTGCTGGATGGAGATAATGTAAGGCTGGGTCTGTGTAAGGATTTGGGCTTTTCTGCTTCTGACAGGAAGGAGAATATTAGAAGGGTAGCGGAGGTAGCTCTTCTGTTTTTTGAGTCGGCAGCCGTCACTATTTGCTCTTTTGTATCTCCATTTAATGAGGACAGAAGCTTTGCGAGAGGTTTGTTTCCGGAGGGCAGGTTTTTTGAGGTTTTTGTTAAAGCTTCTATTGAGGATTGCGAAATCAGAGACACCAAAGGTTTATATCAGCTGGCCAGAGAGGGTAAGCTGCTGGAGTTTACAGGAGTAAGTTCGCCCTATGAAGAACCTGAAAATCCTGAATTGATTATTGACACCACAAGTTTGAGTGTGGAGGAGTCGATTGAAATGTTGTATCTCATGATACGAGAAAAGATTCGGTTTGAGCATTAGAATGATGAAGTATAATTTGACCCACCTTAAAGAACTAGAATCGGAGGCGATCTATGTCATAAGAGAGGTGTTTGCCCAATTTGAAAAACCAGGGATTCTATTTTCTGGTGGAAAGGACTCTATAGTTGTTACCCATTTGGCAAGGAAGGCTTTCTGGCCGGCCAAAATCCCTTTTCCCTTAGTTCATATCGATACTGGTCACAACTTTCCTGAAACTATTGAATTTAGAAATAATCTCGCGGAGAAAATAGGTGCGGAGCTAATAGCCCCTTCTGTTCAGGATTCTATAGATAAAGGAAGGGTAAAGGAAGAAACCGGTAAGGACGCTTCGAGAAATTGGTTGCAGATAACCACGCTTTTAGATGCCATTGAGGAATATCAATTCGATGCTTTGATGGGTGGAGCCAGAAGAGATGAGGAGAAAGCTCGTGCGAAGGAACGATTTTTCTCTCATAGAGATGATTTTGGTCAATGGGATCCAAAAAATCAGCGTCCTGAGCTCTGGAACATTTATAATGGAAAGAAAAGTTTTGGTGAACATTTTAGAGTATTCCCAATTTCCAACTGGACTGAAATGGATGTTTGGCAATACATTCTAGCTGAAAACATCGAGATACCTTCGCTTTATATTGCTCATAAAAGAGATGTGATTTGGAGGAATAATTCTTGGTTACCAATGTCAGAATATATTCAGTTGCGTGAAGGCGAAGAGGTGAACAATAGGCAAGTTAGGTTTAGAACTCTCGGTGATATTACAATTACTGGAGGGCTAGAGTCCGATGCTGATACGATAGAAAAGATTATTGGGGAAGTGGCTGCTGCGCGCCAAACAGAGCGAGGCAACAGGGCCGATGACAAGCGCTCTGAAACAGCTATGGAAGACAGAAAAAAGGAGGGCTATTTCTGATGGGAAAATCTTACTTAGATATGGAATTGCTTCGCTTCACAACTGCCGGAAGCGTTGATGATGGAAAGAGTACCCTTATAGGAAGATTGCTCTTCGATAGTAAATCAATATTCGAAGATCAGTTAGATCATGTTGCAAGCTCAAGTAAGAAGAGGGGCTTGGAACATACCGATCTTGCTCTTTTGACAGATGGCTTAAAAGATGAGCGTGAACAAGGAATCACGATCGATGTAGCTTATCGCTATTTCGCTACTCCAAAGCGAAAGTTTATTATTGCCGATACTCCTGGGCATATTCAGTATACCAGAAATATGGTTACAGGAGCTTCCACGGCTAATCTCGCTTTGATCTTGATTGATGCTAGGAAGGGTATAGTAGAGCAAACCTGCCGACATAGTTTCATCGCATCACTTTTACAAATTCCACATATTGTGGTTTGCATCAACAAAATGGATTTGGTTGATCATAGCGAAGAGGCTTTTGAGAAGATCAAAGCAGACTATGAGGACTTTGCGGCTAAGCTTGAGGTCAAGGATATCAGATTTATTCCAATCAGCGCATTGAATGGCGATAATGTTGTAAACAAGTCTGAAAATATGCCTTGGTACAATGGAGCAACCTTGTTGAATACACTCGAGACCATTCATATTGCCAGTGACTATAATCACATTGATGGAAGGTTCCCTGTTCAAACAGTACTAAGACCTAAGAGTGATAAATACCATGACTATAGAGGTTACGCTGGTAGAATTGCAGGTGGTATTTTTAAAAAGGGTGATGAAATAACTGTGCTTCCCTCAGGTTTTACTTCTAAAGTGAAACAAATTCATTTAATGGAAGAGGAGATTGAGGAAGCCTTTGCTCCCATGAGCATTGCCATGACACTTGAAGATGATATTGATATTGGGCGCGGTGATATGATAGTAAGAACAGGAAATCAGCCAACCGTTTCTCAAGATGTTGATGTCATGCTTTGTTGGTTCTCACCACAAGGGCCTCAGGTGAGATCAAAATATACTTTATTTCATTGTTCTAATGAAGTAAAAACCATGGTGAATAATATTCATTATAAGCTGGATATCAATACTCTTCAAAGGAATACAGAGTTTGATAACATTAGTTTAAATGACATCATTAAAGTGTCTTTGAGAACAACTAAGCCAATCATGAACGATAGCTATCGCAAGAACAGGTCAACTGGATCTATTATTTTGGTTGATGAATCTACAAATGAAACCGTAGCTGCAGGAATGGTTGTTTGATCCGAAAGTATGTACTAGGTATTATTCCTCTAATAATTAATCTTTGAAATTAAGTCTCCGGAAGAGACTTAACAGATGATTTCTTTTAGATTTGTCACCAAAGCACATGGAAGTGCTTATAATGATGTGTTTTCTAATCTAAGTCTTTCTGAAAAATGACAGATAAAATTGCCATAATTGGTTTGGGCTATGTAGGTCTCCCCTTAGCTGTAGCCTTTGCTGAGAAATATAAGGTGGTAGGTTTCGATATTAATGCGGCCAGAATTGAAGAACTAAACAACGGAAAGGATCATACTCTAGAAATTGAAGATAATCTACTCAAGTCGGTTTTAAGTTCAAAAGAAGCTGCCAAGGGCCTTTTCAATTCCAATCAACTCAAGGATATTGTTGACTGTAACGTATATATTATCACAGTCCCTACACCAATTGATGATGATTATAACCCAGATTTAACACCCTTGATCAAGGCATCTGAAACAGTGGGTAAGGTTTTGAAGACAGGTGATATTGTAATTTACGAATCGACTGTTTATCCTGGGGCAACTGAAGAAGATTGTGTTCCGGTACTGGAGAACGTTTCTGGCTTGAAGTATAACGAGGGCTTCTTCTGTGGATACTCACCTGAAAGGATCAACCCAGGTGATAAGGAACATACGGTTACAAAAATCTTGAAGGTTACTTCTGGTTCAACTAATGAAATTGCTGAAAGAGTTGACCAACTATATAAATCCGTAATTACCGCGGGAACTTACAAAGCTGCATCAATTAAAGTTGCAGAAGCAGCTAAGGTGATTGAAAACTCACAACGTGACATCAATATTGCCTTCGTGAACGAGCTGGCAATGATTTTCAACAAGATGAACATAGATACAATAGACGTACTCGAAGCGGCTGGTACCAAATGGAATTTTCTTCCATTTAGACCAGGTCTTGTTGGTGGACATTGTATCGGTGTGGATCCATACTATTTGGCACAAAAGGCCCAGAAGGTTGGATACTATCCACAGATTTTATTAGCCGGCAGAAGACTGAACAACTCCATGGGACCATATGTGGCTAGTGCAATTGTGAAACTATTGATGAAAAAAGGATCAGTAGTTAATAAATCCAAAGTGCTTGTTTTAGGAATCACTTTTAAGGAGAACTGCCCGGATATTAGAAATTCAAGAGTGATTGATATCATCAAAGAACTTCAAGACTTTGATGTTAATGTAGATGTATATGATCCCTGGGCAAATCGAGAAGAAGTCAAACATGAGTATGGCCTTGACCTAATTTCAAAGGAGGTCTTAATGAATACGGAGTATGAAGGAATTGTTTTGGCTGTATCACACAAGGAATTTGGAGGACAATACATTAATACGCTACTCGGTGATCCAATTGTTTATGATGTAAAATCATTCCTTCCAAGGGAAAAAGTGACTCAAAGATTATAATGGCGAAAACTTTAATTACTGGAACAGCTGGTTTTATCGGCTTTCATTTAGCTAAAAGACTATTGGAAAGAGGCGATGAAGTGGTAGGCTTGGATTCAATCAACGACTATTACGATGTCCGAGTGAAACATGGCAGATTAGCCCAAACGGGAATCAAAATTCAAGATATACAGTATGGTAAGCTTACCCAAAGTGCTAAATACCCGAGTTATAGATTTATTCAGTTGCAACTGGAAGATGCTGAAAACTTGAATCAGCTTTTTGCTTCTGAGCAATTCGATACTGTGATCAATTTGGCAGCACAAGCAGGAGTAAGATATAGCTTAGAGAATCCAAGAGCTTACATTGACAGTAACATTGTTGGCTTTGTAAATATTCTAGATGCTTGTAGACACAATGAAGTTAAGCATCTGTCATATGCCAGTAGTTCATCGGTTTACGGCTTGAATGAAACCATGCCATTCTCGATCCATCATAATGTGGATCACCCAATCAGTTTATATGCAGCCAGCAAGAAGAGTAATGAATTGATGGCTCATACCTACAGTCACCTATTTAATCTCTCCACAACTGGTTTGCGATTCTTCACGGTTTATGGGCCTTGGGGAAGACCAGATATGGCGCTATTTCTTTTCACTAAAGCAATTTTAGAAGGGGAACCTATAAATATATTCAACAACGGAGAGATGTCTAGGGACTTCACTTATGTTGATGATATTGTTGAAGGAATTATCAGAGTCAATGATAATCCGCCTAAAGGAAATCCTGAGTGGAGTGGCAAGAATCCTGATCCAGGAACTGCAAAAGCACCCTACGCTGTCTACAATATTGGAAATAATTCTCCCGTAAAACTGATGGATTTTGTGTCGATTATTGAAAAAACTCTTGGGGTGGAAGCGAAAAAGAATTTTATGCCAATGCAGCCGGGTGACGTAGCTGCAACTTATGCTGATGTTCAAGATTTGATTGACAATCTTGGATACAAGCCCCAAACCAGTTTGGAATATGGTGTAGGAGAATTTGTGAAGTGGTACAAAGAGTTTTATAAGGTATAATGGAACCAATAAGAATGGTTGACCTTATCGGTCAATACAATAAAATTAAGG
>JABXIP010000454.1 GCA_013373005.1 Cytophagia bacterium
GATTTGGTTCAAATCTGTTTTCCCTTTTGAGACCACGGAATCTACTAATTATTTCCCGCTTGATGCGAATTAGTACTTTCCTAGCAAAAATGCTACCTAAATGGAGTACTGGTTGATTTGCTTCTCGATGGCTCTACTCTATTGTTAATTTCTTTCATTAATAGCAATATTATAACATGTTATTATTATATTAGAAAACAATAAACCTTCAACAACATGAAATTCTTTAAGAAAATAAAAGAAGAACTCTCAAAACCAGTCAATCTTATAATGACCCTAGTTATTGCTGTCTATTTATTGGCTGATCCATTCGAATGGCTGGGACATGAAATAGGCCGAACAATCGGAAGCCTTTTACTTAAGTGATTCATTTCCAACAATGAACATGCCTGACAAAAAGGAGATTCAAGGTAAAAATGTTTTCATTCTACTTATCGATAGGGTTATTCACACTTTTGATGATTGGTGCAATTATTCATTGGGATGAAAGCGTCAAATCCTATTGGGAAGGCTATTATAGTGTTAGAGGGAAATAAGCCTTTCCTACTTCTTGTTTCCTACTTCTTGTCTCCACCAAACTTCAATCCACCAAATAGGTATAGATAGAAGATTCTGGAATAGCGGAACATGATTGGGTAGAGCAATACTACCTCAGAAATGATGGCTATCATATATACATTCTCCGAGACAGGATGAAAGAACATGTAAATGATAAAAGCCGAAACAAGAAATAGCCCTACAGAGAGTGCATAGCTGATATACATAGCTCCATCGAAGAAACGTGGCTCACGCTCAAACTTTACTCCGCAACTAGAGCACTCCTGATTGATCCTTGTGAATTTCGAAAGATTATACGCTGCAAAAGGAAACAGTTTCCCTTCTCTGCACTGAGGGCATCTACCCTGCAATACTGCTAGTAGCTTGGGCTTTTTTGACATTTTTCTTACTCGCTTTATACCAAATGTAAGCGATAACAGCAGCTAAGACATATGGGGTAAAAAACAGATAGAGAATACCCAAATTCAGGTTGGCAGCCATAGAGGTATCGCCAGCACTTACCGAAGACTCAACAGAACCTCTGCACATGGCACACTGTGCCAAGCCCTGACCAGTTGCCAGCACCAACAGAAGCAGTGTTAAAAGGTATCTCTTCATTCGTTTTAGCATCACCCAAAGTTAATATTTAAACTACTGAAATCCGATTAATGTGCATAATAAGGGCTAATCATTAAGTAAACTGTAACCCCAGTTACAGATACATACAACCAGATTGGAAAGGTAAATTTTACGATCTTCTTATGCTTATCAAACATGCCATTCAGGGCATAGTAGAAAGCCAAAAGCACCAACGGAACTACACCTATTGACAGGAGAATATGTGAAATCAGGAAGAAGTAATAAACGTACTTTGTAGCATCATCTCCACCATAAGGGGTAGACTCCGCACTGGCATGATAAAGTACATATAAAAGGAGGAAGATAGCCCCTAGAACAAATGCTGAACTATTCATCTTCTTATGAAGAGCTACATTCTTTTTCTTGATGGCTACGTAGGCTACAATTAGACAAATAGAGGTCAGTGTATTAATTAAACCAATTGCATGCGGTAGGTTATAAACCCAATCTCCCAAATTCAATTTAGCCGGTAATGACAGCAGCACTGCCACTGCTAAAGGTATTGCAACAGACAACACCCTAATCCAAACCATCGATTGCTTATTGTCCAGCTTCTGCATCATTTTCTTCCTCAGTTTTTAAAATTCTTAACTCCAAAATGAGTCTGTCTGTTTCTTCCCTCTCCATGATATTGTAGTAGCCTCTGATCCTGTTGAACTTATCTACCAACACCACTCTGTTATCCAAATTACTCATTACTGTTCCACAATATTTGAGGCCAGCCCAATCTGTAGAATCTAATTCTGAGATAGTCCAGAACGGCTCTTTGAATTGAATGCGCCTATTATAGTCGGTAATATCTTTAGTAGAGATCGATGCTCCATTCAGATAAGTTGTAAGGCCTATTTCAGCATCGTTATAAAAGACGTCCTGTACTCTTTCCAATTCTTCCAGTCTGTTCTTCAAAACCGGGCCATCTAAACGCTCAAAGTGAACAATATTGATTTTCCCATCCTTCACCAGTCGATCTTTGATCACGTATTGCTCCTTCGATCTATCAAGGCAAGGAGTGCTCAATGAATCCCCAACACCTTCCTGGTAATAAACAGGAATAGTGAATTCATTGCGCCCGAAGAATTTCAGAAATAGGAATATTAGTACCGGCAGAGCGATAAGAAGAAATAGAAAGACTGATTTTTTACGCATGCTTTATAAACTAAAAAATCAGGCCGAAGTGTTTCGACCTGATTTTGATTTATCTGCAATCAATTGATTCAATTAATGTCCTTCATCGACATGCTCTACAGCTGCACCGTTGCCCTCATAGTCAACGATACCACGAGCCTCTTTGATGGCTCCACCTTCCAAGTTCACAAGGGCTACAATAAGCCAAATGATAAACATCATTGGAAGAATAATAGAGTATATCAAACCTTTCACTTCATGACCAAGGTGCATGAATTCAGAAACGATAAAGAATGCTTTTACAATAGTTAAACCGATGAAGATTACGGTTCTCAACATCCCTGCTTCCATAGTAAAGGCAAAGAGATATTCAATAGCAGTGATTACTGCCAGAATAATGGCAACCTTCCAGATGCCCCAGATCTTTGCTTTATCTACCGGTATAACTTGTACGTTAGTTGTTGCTTGTTCCATTATAAAAAGTCTTTTAAATCAAGTAGAAGAAAGTAAATACGAATACCCAAACGAGGTCTACAAAGTGCCAGTAAAGGCCAACCTTCTCAACCATTTCATAGTGTCCTCTTCTTTCATACAAACCGGTTGCAGCATTGAAGAAGATGATGACATTAAGCACCACTCCAGAGAATACGTGGAAACCGTGGAAACCGGTAATAAAGAAGAACAAGGCAGCAAATGCCGGTGGTCCGTATTGATTAAAATTGAGGTTAGCCCCAAATATCTCGTAGTTTTCTTTCCAAATACCATTAACAACCACATCACCAATGGTAGCAGTATCAGTACCTGTAATAAAGTGACTCCACTCCCAAGCCTGGCAGCTCAAGAAAGCAAATCCACCAATGATGGTCCAAAGCATCCATTTTACTACGCCTTTCTTATCCATTCTATGACCAGCCTCTACTGCCAATACCATGGTTACGGAAGACATGATTAGGATGAAGGTCATCAAACCAACGAATACCAGAGGAAGCTCAACCCCATGGAATCCAGGGAATGCTTCATATACCTTTTCAGGAATAGGCCAGTATTCAGTTGAGAAAGTAAATGCATGAGGGTCTCCACTGTATTGAGGTGCACTCCATCTTAGGAAAGCATAGGTAATTAGCAATCCTGAGAATGTGAAAGCATCTGACAATAGGAAAAACCACATCATCAGCTTTCCGTAGCTAGCCTTGAAAGGCTCAGCTCCGCCACCCCAAAGGGACTTTTTACTTATAGTAGCAGTAGTTGCCATAGATTTGGTTAATTATTAATGATTCAGCAATAAAAATATGAACAAATAAATCCAAAGTCCGCCTAAGAAGTGCCACCAGGTTGCCGACATTTCCATGTTCAGCATATTCTTGGAATGCACCTTATATCTAAAGGACGAAATTAGCATATATATCAGATATATCACACCGCTGACCAAATGCAGCCCATGAATACCTGTAAATATATATAGAAAGCTCCCTGCAGGATTTCCTGTGAAATAGACATTGGCATCTACCATTTGCCCCCAGGCTTTTACCTGGCCTACTAAAAACAAAATTCCTAATACAGTGGTGATGGCCAAAGCCAACTTCACCTGCTCTGGTTTATCCCTTTTGGCAGCAACATATGCCCATTGCATAAATACACTGCTCAGGATAATGATACCCGAAGTATACCATAGCATGGTCGGTAAATCGTAAATCAACCAATCGCCATCGGCCTGTCTCACAATGTGAGCACTGGTAAAGGCCGCAAATATCATTACAACGGTTACAATGAACAGCCACAATGCAAACTTCTTTGGGTGCATTGAAAGCGGTTGTTCAACCGGTGCGTCTACTAATTTGTAATTCTCTGCCATCATCATTTCACCATATCCAACAAATACGCAATCTGAACAATCGGTAAGTACAAGAAAGAACCAAACATGATTCTCAATGCCGATTTACGCGATTGATCTTTCATCAACTTAATAGTAGAGGCCAAAAACAGCACTCCACAAACCGTGGCTATCACAGCAGAATTTATTCCTGTTATACCAAAGTAAGTAGGCAACAAGCCCAATGGAATAAGGAATAAGGTATAGGTCATTATTTGGAAAGCAGTTTTCATATCCTTCTCGCCCTTTACAGGAAGAAGCTTGAAACCTGCTTTTTTATAGTCTTCATCGGCCACCCAGGCTATAGCCCAGAAATGTGGGAATTGCCAGATAAATTGAATCCCGAAAATGATAAGTGCTTCGTGAGAAATGGTGCCTGTGGCAGCGGTCCAGCCCAATAACGGAGGCAAAGCCCCTGGGAAAGCACCTACAAAAACAGCAATTGGACCTACTCTCTTTAAAGGAGTGTAGACAAAGCTGTAAAGTATCATAGACAATACTGAAAGCCCAACAGTGAGCATATTCGTTGAAATCCAAAGTAAACCAACACCCACAATGGCCAAAACCAATGCAAACCAAAGCGACTCTGAATTATTCAATCTGTTAGTTGGAAGAGGTCTGTTTTGAGTTCTCTTCATCAGCTTGTCGTAGTCTTGCTCCAACACCTGATTAACAGTGCAAGAAGCACCACTCACCAGCCAGCCGCCAACAAACAAGGCTCCTAACTGCATCCAGTCAACTCTCCCCCCCATTGCTAAGGCATAGCCAAAAGCAGAAGAAAAAGCCACCAACAAGGAAAGCCTCATTTTCACCAACTCTACAAAGGCTTTCACCTTTTGAGAAATTGTCAGTCCAACATTAATATTTACCGAATTCTCAACCATTCTCAGGCTAACTTCAATTCTTTATTTTTCAATAGCAGCCATAAATAGAACTGCACTCCTATAATCACTGATCCCAGTAACAAGTGTATCGGTTGAATGAAAGCAGGCACTCCAAAGTATGCCATTATTGCTCCACTCACTATTTCAATTACCACAATGGTCAATAACCATCGCGTTGGCAATACCAGTTCTCTTCTCCTTATTCCTTCTTTCATTAGCTTCCATAACAAATAGATATGCAAA
>JABXIP010000124.1 GCA_013373005.1 Cytophagia bacterium
GCCTCTTTGGCTTGGTTATCGAACCAGAGGTAGGGTGTTATTCTTTGAATTTTACTCATTATTAAGAATTTTTCTCTGCACAATTGATCATCCAATGCACACCGAATTTGTCTATGAAACTACCGAAATAGTCTCCCCAGAACATGTCTGCCAGCTCCATGGTAACTTGACCACCTTCTGACAGGGCATTGAATATCCTTTCAGTTTCTGCTCTCGTATCAGGTTCAAGGTTAATATGCATGTTGTTTCCAAAATTGAGTTTGAAACCCATGGACTCGGGAGCGTCAGTACCCATTAATTGATGTCCGCCTAAAATGGGCAACATAATGTGCATGATCAGGTCCTTGTCTTCTTCAGGAAAGGCCTGCATTCCATCTTGAGGAGGAACATCGCCTATTCTTATAATTTGACCCTGAAATTCAGTTTTGAATACAGATTTGTAAAAATTAAAGGCTTCTTCTGTATTGCGATAGAAGTTGAGATAAGTGCTTACGCTTGCCATGGTTGATTTGATTAGTTGTTACAATTTTAGAGAGTTTGAATGAATTTTTTGATCTACAATTGCGACTATAGTGGGGGTTGATTGCGACACTAACTTCATCTACTTTTACAATAACTAGTTGGTTGAATTTCAAATATTTAAGACACAAGATGAAACACGTCAGCATTTTAATTCCCAAAGGTCAGTATAGCATAGTCAATATTGGTGGAGCCTACCAGATTCTTCAGTGGGCAAGCGATATGTTCTTTCAGCAAACCCGTCAGCAGCTTTTTAAGGTAGAGTTTGTAGGCCATGAAAAACCAGCCGAAGATGTAGAGGGAGTGTACACGGTAACTCCTAAGAAAACTATTGATGAAGTTGACAAGACAGATCTGATTATCATTCCCGCAGTTCATGGAGAACTTTCAGAAGCTATAGCGAACAATCAAAAAGTAATTCAGTGGGTTGCGGAACAACATAAACAAGGAGCGGAGATTGCGGCATTCTGCATTGGTGCTTTCCTTTTGGCTGAAACTGGAATTCTGGATGGAAAGGCTTGCTCTACGCATTGGGGATATGCGCCTCTCTTACAACAGATGTATCCTCAGATTAATGTTCAGGCTGAAAATATTGTTTGCGTTAGCGATGGTATCTATACCAGTGGAGGAGCATATGCTTTTACCAATTTGGTTATCTATCTAATTGAGCGCTTTGGTGGAAGAGAACTGGCGCTTATGACAGCCAAGGGCTTCATGATCGATGTGGATAAAAACAATCAGTCGCTGTTTATGATTTTTAATGGGCAGAAAGATCATGGCGATGAGTTGATCTTAGGTGTTCAAAAGCAAATCGAAGAAGAATTTGCGGAAAGCCTCTCTGTCAATGATCTGGCAGATCAACATGCTACCAATAGAAGAACCCTGGAAAGGAGGTTCAAAAGCGCTACCGGTAATTCTGTTTTAGAATACTTACAGCGGGTGAGAGTAGAAAGTGCGAAAAAAGTACTTGAGCAGGATAAAAGATCTGTAGCCGATGCTATGTATGAAGTAGGTTATAATGATTCGAAAGCTTTCCGAGAGGTATTCCGGAAGTATGTTGGTGTTAGCCCTGTGGACTATAAAAAGAAGTTCGCGAGAGATACGGCTCTAGTAACTACCTAATTTACCAAGTTGAAGTAACTCTGATACACCAGATAAAGACCAACAACCATAAAACCTACACCAGAGAACAAGAGTGAGGATTTTGTGGAATTACCAGTCTTTAGTATTAACCTTGGAATTACAATGTAAGTAATCCCTTTACCCACCAATGAAAAGCCAAGTATAGTGATGATGATTTGATAAAGGCTTCTCCATTCAAAGTGCAGAGTAAGAATGGTCATCCCAAGGAAGAAGTGGAGCATCCCTGAAACATTAACTACCATGGGATCAGCCTTATCTGAGTGAGAGAGAAGGTTAAAATAAAAGTTCCTTGAGACCAAAAACCCTAATCCGCAGACTAACAGATAAGGGCCGAGAATTCTGCCAATGATTATGCTCGTATCCATGGTTTTAAGTTAGTGTTTTTAATTAGTCGCTTCTTTCTATCTCTGGTTTAAATCCTTTCGGAATAAATGTTTAACTTCTTGAACCTTAATCTTATACTATGGATAGAAGAGCATGGCTCAAAAGAGGAGGAGCACTTGGTGCACTTTCTCTTATCGCAGCACCATCAATAGCCGCTAAGCTTACCGAAAGAGAAATCAGAGAATTCAGGCCTCGCCCGCTTAGCAACCCGGTTCTACTTAATTATAATGAAAACCCATTCGGACCATCTGCCAAGGTAAGAAGGGCCATGACAGAGGCTTTTGATCTGGGGTGCCGATATCCGGACGATTTAATTGAAGAACTCGCTAATATGCTGGCAACTAAGGAAGGCGTATCCCGAGATCATATTGTTATTGGTGGGGGAAGTTCTGAAGGACTGAAGATAACTGGGGCTACCTTCACTCGGGATGGTGGCGAAATAATAGCTGCTCGACCTACTTTTTTGGCCATGATGGAATATGCTCGTCAATGGGGAGCAACTGTGAGCTGGGTAGACCTTGATGAAAGTATGACCCATGATCTCGATGCCATGGAACGTAGGGTTTCGGGTAAAACCAGACTGGTATTTCTCTGTAATCCCAATAACCCAACTTCTACCATTGTTGATAAAAACAGGTTAGTGGATTTCTGTGAGTCAGTTTCAAAAAGAGCTATCGTGTTTAGTGATGAAGCTTACTATGATTTTATTGAAGAACCCGATTACCCATCGATGGTGGAGTTGGTCAAGAAAGGCGAAGATGTAATTGTTTCAAGAACCTTCTCTAAGGTTTATGGACTGGCTGGACTTCGAGTAGGTTATCTGGTAGCTAAGCCTGAGCTAGCCAATAGAATAAGACGAAATATGCCGGCTAATACGAATGTTTTGGCATTGCGAGCTGCTATGACTGCCTTGAATGATGATGATTTCTACAACTTCAGCTTACAAAAGGTAAAAGAAGGAAAACAACTCATGTACTCTGCAATGGACGGTTTAGGTCTTGAGTACGTAAAGTCTCATACCAATTTCATCTTCTTTAAAACGGGAAGAAATATTCAGCAATTCAATAATCAAATGGAGGCTGAAGGTGTAAGGGTTGGCAGGCCTTTTCCTCCTTATAATGAATGGTGCAGAATAAGCATGGGCACTATTGAGGAGGCTCAGATTTTCAATAAAGCGCTTAAAAAAGTGATGTCTTGAGGCTCAATGTCTTAACACTTATTTCACTTTCAACTGCCTGATTTTCATCGTAAATTAGGAAACAAATCATCGACTTTCCCGCTTCATACTATGATGGGATTAGCTCATTATTTTGGCTGATACTCTATTGATTATATAAATATGAATTACATGTTTATAGCTGATTTTTATTGGATATTTAATCAAACGTTGAACGCATAAACAAACAATCTAAATATGGAAAATAACAATCC
>JABXIP010000117.1 GCA_013373005.1 Cytophagia bacterium
ATTTGGGGTTGCGAGCGTGATGTACCCGGTGATGCGAAGGAGTGTTAAATACTGCTTCGAACCATTTGGGGAGCTTGTTGATGGCCTCTGTGTGAATCCAAAACTGGTAGAGTAAGTTAAAGCCCGAAACGGAAACCAAAATAAGTGGATCGAAACCGGCAAAAGCCATGGGGGTGAAGAAAATGAATGTCCAGATGATCTGTGTAGAGCTTTGTCTTAGCGCTACAGAAAGGTTGTATTCTTCACTTTGGTGATGCACACTATGACCTCCCCAGAATAAATTCACCTGGTGACTCATTCTGTGAGCCCAATAGTAAAAGAAGTCGTAGGCAATAAAAGCAATGATCCACGTCAGGGCACTGTTTTCAATAGTCGTCAATCGGAATTTCTCAAACAAATAGGTGTAGAATCCGATGGACATGACTTTCAAGAATGCTCCGATAACCTGTGAGGTAATGCCACAGTTAATGTTGGTGATGGCATCATTCATCCTATACGATTTGATAGATTGATAATGATGCGCGACCAGTTCTAATCCAATGAGAAGGAAGTAAACCGGAATGGCAATTACAGTAGGATCAAGATTCATAGGTGTAAATCTTCTGTCAAATTAAGAGCATTCTTCATTTTAGTCAAAACAAAAGCTTTACTCAACCTCAGTTTTAGATTGTTCCTTATCTTCGCGCTGAAATTGAGGAGATATGGATAAGTTCATCGGATTTTTTAGAACAGTCAGTTACTTGCTTTTTATGGCTGCTTTGCTTTGGTCATACGCCTACATGGTAGGTCAGGTAACTTATAGATTCGATACTGATGGCAATTCCGTTTACATGATTGATCGAAATCTCTATTTCTTCGGTGCCGTTGGTGTCTTCATTTTGGCCAATGTAGTTTGTTCAGTCTTTATTCAGACTTTAAAGAAGATAACAACTTCCGAAGAGGGAGTGGGTTTGAGAAACAGATCTTTGAAGCTAGACCTTATTACCTGGACCAAAGGTTTTTCCGCAGTGCTGAATCTTTTCTTTGGCTTGGTAATGTTCTTTTTAGGACTAATGAACCTGGCTGAATCAAGACAGTCAGCAACTCTTGGTTTCTACGTTTATCTTGGCCCAATCCTTATTGTAGGTTGGTTTTTCTACCTGGCTTATCTGCTGGGTAAAAGGAGAAACTGAAATAAGTTACTCATTTTCAGAGCACATGGACTCTAATTCATTTTAGAGGCTAAATGGCACGTGCATTTTTAGTATTTTAATTCTAACTTCCGACTTTGATGAGCACTCATGTGTGCTTCAAAGCATTAAACAAATTTGTTGAAATTCTGAATGGCGGATCAAGTAGCGAATTATACCGAAGATAGTATTCGGTCTCTCGATTGGAAAGAACACATCAGACTTCGACCCGGTATGTACATCGGAAAATTGGGTGACGGGTCGGCCCAAGATGACGGAATATATGTATTGGTGAAGGAGGTGATCGATAACAGTATCGATGAGCACATGATGGGTTTTGGTAAAACCATCGATGTGAAAGTCTCTGAGCACAAAGTTGAAGTGCGAGATTATGGTCGGGGTATTCCTTTGGGAAAAGTGGTCGACTGTGTTTCAAAAATCAATACTGGAGGTAAGTACGATAGTGGTGCCTTCCAAAAGTCCGTTGGTCTTAATGGTGTAGGTACCAAAGCTGTGAATGCACTTTCCACCTATTTCAAGGTTCAGTCATTTAGAGATGGTAAAACTAAGATAGCCGAGTTCCAAAGAGGGGAGATCACCAATGATCAGAAAGAAACTACTGCTAGTGGTAGAAATGGAACTCAGATCGTTTTTAAGCCTGACGAAAGCATTTTCAAGAACTATCACTTCATTCCTCAATACTTAGATGACCTGATTTGGAATTACTGTTTTCTGAACGCGGGCCTTACCATCAATTTCAATGGAGTAAAGTACCATTCTGAAAAAGGGCTTTATGATCTGCTTTCGAGAAAGACGGATGTTGATAGCCTGCGGTACCCGATTATCCATCTCAAAGGAGATGATATTGAGATTGCCTTGTCTCACACCAACCAGTATGGAGAAGATTACTATTCATTCGTAAACGGTCAGTACACTACTCAAGGCGGAACACACCAGGCAGCTTTGAGAGAGGCACTGGTCAAGACTGTACGAGAGTTTTACAATAAGAACTTCGATGCTACCGATGTGAGAGCATCAATTGTGGGCGCCATTGCTGTGAGGGTTCAGGAACCGGTTTTTGAGTCGCAGACCAAAACCAAACTCGGTTCCCAAAACGTAGCTCCTGATGGTCCAACCATGAGAACCTTTGTGAACGACTTTGTGAAGAAGGCGCTGGATGATTATCTCCACAAAAATCCGAAAGTAGCTGAGGCGCTGCTGAAACGAATTCTCCAATCAGAAAGAGAACGCAAGGAAATTGCGGGCATTAAGAAACTGGCGAATGAAAGAGCCAAGAAAGCCAATCTTCATAATAAGAAACTGAGAGACTGCCGCATTCACCTTGACGATGGAAATAAGGTAGATGATGACCTTAAGAATGCTACTACGCTATTTATAACGGAAGGAGATTCTGCGAGTGGATCGATTACTAAATCAAGGAATGTACAAACACAGGCAGTATTCAGCTTAAGGGGTAAGCCTTTAAATTGCTATGGCCAAACCAAAAAGGTGGTGTATGAAAATGAGGAGTTTAACCTGCTGCAGCATGCCTTGAATATTGAGGATGGTTTAGAGGGTCTTCGCTACGATAAGATTGTAATAGCCACTGATGCCGATGTTGATGGTATGCACATTCGCTTGCTGCTTTTGACTTACTTCCTTCAGTTCTTTCCAGACCTGGTAAGAAGAGGCCATGTTTACATTTTGGAGACTCCACTTTTTAGGGTGAGGAATAAGAAAGAAACTATTTATTGCTATAGCGATATTGAAAGGCAAAGGGCTATTGAGAAGTTGGGTAATAAGCCAGAAATCACACGATTTAAAGGGCTTGGAGAGATTTCTCCAGATGAGTTCAAAGGATTTATTGGAGCAGATATGAGGTTGGAGCCGATTATCCTGAGAAAGGATACCAGCATCAGCGATATTCTCAAGTTCTTCATGGGTAAAAACACCCCAGATAGGCAAGGGTTTATTATCGATAACCTCAGGGTTGAAAAAGACCTGGCTGAAGTAGTAGAAGCTTAACTGTCGGTATCAGGATTTTAGGATTCTGGAATTAACAGAATATGATAAATGATAAACTCACATACGCTGTCATAGGTTGTGCTATGAATGTGCATAACACCATGGGGCCAGGCTTTCAAGAAGTCATTTACCAAAGGTGTATGGCCATTGAAATGCGCAAGGCGAGTTTGGAGTTTGAAAGAGAGAAGGAGCAGGTCGTTTACTATGATGGTCTTGAGGTTGGAACGAGAAGAGCTGATTTTGTTATTGAAGGGAAATTAATTTTAGAGTTAAAAGCGCTAGTTAGTCTAGAAGATGTGCACTTGGCACAAGCAAAAAACTATACTGTGGCTTATGACTTCCCAAAGGGGCTGTTGATCAATTTTGGAAGTAAGAGTTTAGAGTATAAGCTAATGTTTAATCCAAAGTATAATTAAGTAATTCTTGAATTCTGAGAATTCTGATTGAGACAAATGAGTGAGGATAATAAAGATATCATTGAAGGTGACGGAGAAATGAAAGACGTGATTCCCGTTTCGGGAATGTACGAAAACTGGTTTCTCGATTATGCATCTTATGTAATTCTTGAAAGGGCGGTACCTGCGATTGAAGATGGTTTTAAACCGGTTCAGCGTAGAATTCTCCACTCCATGAAGGAGATGGATGATGGCCGATTCAATAAAGTAGCAAACATCATTGGTCAGACCATGCAGTATCACCCGCATGGCGATGCTTCTATTGGCGATGCCATTGTTAATCTCGGTCAGAAAGATCTACTGATTGAGACTCAGGGAAACTGGGGAGATGTTCGCACGGGTGATGGAGCAGCAGCACCACGTTATATCGAGGCTAGGCTTTCAAAGTTTGCTCTTGATGTAGTTTTCAATCCACAGACAACCCGATGGCAGCTTTCTTACGATGGTAGAAAGAAAGAGCCAATAACTCTTCCTGTTAAATTCCCATTGTTGCTTGCTCAGGGAGTAGAGGGCATTGCCGTTGGTTTATCAACCAAGATACTTCCTCATAACTTTATAGAGCTTATTCAGGCTTCAATCAAAATTCTGCAAGGTAAAAAGCCTAAGATTTATCCTGACTTTGCCACTGGCGGTATGGCAGACTTCTCTGAGTATAACGATGGTCTCAGAGGAGGGAAAGTAAAGGTGAGAGCCAAAATTGAAGAGCTCGATAAGAAAACGCTGATCATTAAAGATATTCCTTTCGGAACCACTACTACCAACTTGATCGAATCTATTATCAAGGCTAATGATAAAGGCAAGATTAAGATTAAGAAGGTAGTAGACAATACAGCCGAGCATGTAGAGATATTGGTTGAATTGGCTGCGGGTCAATCGCCTAATATTACCATAGATGCCCTTTATGCTTTTACCGATTGCGAATCCAGCATTTCTCCTAATGCTTGTGTAATTATTGATGAGAAACCTCACTTCATAGGAGTAAGTGAAATTCTTAAGATCAACACAGATCAAACTATCGACCTCCTTCGTCAGGAATTGGAGATTAGAAAGGGTGAGCTGCTTGAGAGAATTCTTTTCTCATCATTGGAAAAAATCTTTATCGAAAACAGAATTTACCGCGACATTGAAGAATGCGAAACCTGGGAGGCTGTAATTGATACAATCGACAAGGGACTAGAGCCATTCAAGCCTGAATTCTACAGAGAAATTACCAGAGATGACATTATTCGTTTGACCGAGATTAAGATCAAGCGAATTTCTAAGTTCGACTCATTTAAGGCCGATGAACTGATGCGTAAGCTTCAGGAAGAGTTGGATGAAGTGGAACATAATCTGGCTAATCTGGTCGATTTCGCTATCGCCTATTATCAAAACCTTTTAGATAAGTATGGTAAAGGCAGAGAGCGAAAAACTGAAATTAAGTCATTTGAAAACATTGCCGCTACCGTTGTAGCCGCCAATAATGCCAAACTCTATGTAAATAAGGCAGACGGTTTCATTGGCTATGGCCTCAAGAGAGATGAGTTCGTTTGTGAGTGTTCTGATATTGACGATATCATCGTTTTCCGGAAAGATGGTAAGTTTCAGGTAGTGCGTATAGCCGATAAGGTTTTTGTGGGGAAAGATATTCTATGGGCTGGAGTGTTCAACAAGAACGATGAGCGCATGGTCTATAACCTGATTTACCTCGATGGTAAGTCGGGCCGATCTATGGTGAAGCGATTCCAGGTGCTAGGAATAACCCGAGACAAGGAATATGACTTAACCAAAGGAGAACGGGGATCCAAGGTGCTCTACTTCACAGCCAACCCGAACGGAGAGGCCGAGTTGGTCACTATTTTCCTGACCTCCGGAGCTAAGGCAAGGATCAAGGTCTTTGATTTCAGCTTTGCAGAGATAGAAATAAAAGGTAGAGGTGCCGGTGGAAATATTGTTACCAAATACCCTGTAAGAAAGATTCAACTCAAGATGGAGGGTAAATCCACTCTTGGAGGCCTTGATATTTGGTATGACGATTCTGTGGGAAGACTAAATCGCGATGGAAGAGGAGAATTGTTAGGAAACTTCCAGGCAGAAGATAAGATTCTTGTTATCTATAATAATGGAGAATATGAGCTTACCAGTTTCGATCTAACAAACAGGTATGAACCTTCAAAAATCCATTTGATAGAGAAATTCGAAGCCAATAAACCAATTGCAGCTGTACATTACGATCCGGATGCAGATAGCCACTATATCAAGCGATTCCTCATTGAGACATCGACAATGGATAAGGCTTTCTCATTCATTAGTGAGGAAAAAGGAGCAAAGCTGTTGCTGGCCACTACTCAGGAAGATGCTCAAATTGAGGTTCACTACACAGTGAAAGGTTCCCGAGAAAGAAAGACATCTGTCTTTGATGTGGATATGCTTATTGACGTGAAAGGCTGGAAGGCAACAGGAAATAAGCTATCACCTCATACTGTGAAAAAGGTAGTGCTCTTAGGGGATAATAAACCAAAAGCCAAGTCAGAAGAGGGGTCAGGAGCTGATGAATCTGCTGCTAAAGCTGATGGTGAGGCTTCAGAACAGAAAAGTTCCGCACCAAAAGAACCAGAGGCACCTAAAACTGAGTCTCCTAAAGAAGAAGAAAAGAAGGAAGAAAAACCTGAATCTCCTGCTGCAAAGAAGGATGATAATGACAAGCAAGGTGGGAGCTATAATGTTGGAGAAACCATCGACTTGTTCTAAATAAGGGTATCCGACAGTCTGATTGTCTTAAGCTTACAAGAATGTAAACCTTTAGGGTTAAGGTTGTTATATTATTGTTTGTTCATCTTATCAGCTGTTGGACGCTCATCCAACAGCTTTTTTTATGCGAAGAGAACTAAAACAGTACATCATTCAGCGGCTGGAAGAGTATGTAACACCCAATAAGGTGCAACTAATTGACTGGGTACTAGCTCAAAGAACACGTTATCTCACCGTTGTACTGGAAGATTTCTATCACTCACATAATGCCAGTGCTGTAATGCGTACTTGCGACTGTTTTGGTTTGCAGGATGTTTACGTTACTCAAAATCTTCACGATTATAATGTGAATCCAAATGTGGTAAGAGGAGCTTCTAAGTGGCTTAACCTCAATATGTTTGATAGGGAGGATCAGAGTACTCAAAAGTGCTTTGAGTTATTGAAGTCGAAAAATTATCGTTTGGTGGGTACAACCCCAGACCGAGATTCAGCATCTATAAAAGAGTTAGACATTAGTCAGCCTGTTGCTTTTGTGTTTGGAACTGAAAAACAAGGCATGTCGGAATATGCTAAACAGCATGTAGACGATTTGGTACATATACCGATGTACGGTTTTACGGAGTCCTTCAATGTATCAGTAAGTGCTGCTTTGATATTGAATGAGCTGGTAAGTCGGATTAAGGAAGAGGGCATAAGCTGGCAGCTAACAGATGAAGAAAAGGAAGATTTGAAATTCGAATGGTACCAGAATATTGTCAAGCGATCAGATCTTCATATTAAAAATTTCATTTTGGAACATTCCAGATAACAGAAACGTTTGCACTGAATTGAATGAACTTTGGGCACAAATAATTCATATTTTTCGTTAAATAAACTCTACAACCAAAAACTCAAAATTGAAACTTTCAACCATTCCGGTTTTCTTG
>JABXIP010000277.1 GCA_013373005.1 Cytophagia bacterium
ACGAAGGTGAATTTCAAATGGAAATTGAAATGAATGGATTAAATGAACCAGTTTTAATTAGTTCATCTCACAAAATGATTTTAGGTGGTCGATTTTTAGAATTAAAACAAAAAGGAAAAATGATGGGAATGGATTACGAATCCATTTATACCATAGGTTATAATACCATTGATAGCACTATTTCAATGACTACTATCACAAATATGGGAACAGGGACTTTAGCTCTTCAAGGTGAATGGAATGAAAACACAAAGACCGCAACGCTTTATGGAAAACTAACTAATCCTGTTTCCAAGCAATCCATCAATGTTAGACAGACCCTTGAGTTTACAGATGACAATACTATTATAATTCAAAGTTTTGACCAGGAAGAAGATAAACCAGAAAAGAAAACTGTGGAGTACAAATTTGTTAGATTATAAAGACAACTACCGCCAACAATGGGTATAAAACATAGGGCAGACAGTGCTTTCGTGAAGTTTTCGATTTTTATCAAACTTTTTCTCGGTTAACAAGTAGACAACTCCAAAATGCCCTACGTTTCATACCCGTAAGCGTTAGCGGTCATTAAAAAAAACGAGATTACGTGTCATTTAAGCTGAAACATTATTTAAGAAGCCAATCAAATCTTGACGAGCAACAAATCGACAAAATAGCTGAATGTTTTAAGAAAAAAACGGCAAAAGCAAATACAATTCTACTGTCGGAAGGTGAAACCTGTAAAGAATTTTACTTTATTAACTCTGGTTGTGTTCGCACATTTTATATCACAAAGCAAGGACACGAAAAAACTAGGTATGTAGCCTTTGAAAATTCCATTGTAACCTCGATAGCCAGTTTCATTTCTCAACAACCGTCTTTTGAATTTGTCGACACACTTGAAAGTTCAGAACTGTATGCCATAAAACATGATGATTTTTTTCGGTTAGTTTCTGAACTTCCCGAATGGGAAAAATTTTATCGAACGCTATTAGAGACTGCTTATATATACCAAAACAAGAAAATAGAGAATTTGGTAACACTAACCGCTAAAGAAAGATTCGAAAAATTAATGAATGACCATCCAAAATATGTTCATCGACTATCCAATCGAATACTTGCATCATACCTCGATATTAGACAAGAAACCTTGAGCAGAATAAAATCGAAATAATGTTTTTTGACCTATGACAATGCAGAGTGTATACAAATCACTCACATTTGTTGTACAAATATTAGACGAACTAAAATGGAATTTGATACTAATAACAAAATAGTAAAGCTATGTACTCAAGGTATGGAGTTTGAAGGACTAGGGCGAAAAAAGGAAGCTCTTAAGCTTTTTCAACAAGCTTGGGACGAAGCCTCGACTGATTTTGAAAAATTCACTTCCGCCCACTATTTAGCCCGTCATCAGGAAAGTGTTGCAGACAAACTAAATTGGGACGAAACTGCGTTAGAATTTGCTCTTAAAATAAATGACGAAACAGTATTTGGAGCTTACCCTTCTTTATATCTAAATATTGCCAAAGGATATGAAGACCTGAACGATTTTGACACTTCAAAAAAGAACTATGAATTGGCTTTGTCCTTTGCAAAACATTTACCCAATGACGGATATGGAAATTTGATTAAAGGCGGAATAATGAACGGAATAGAAACAATAAAAAAACAAATAAAATGACACAAAAAATCACAATTCAAGCTGTAATTTCTGCTGACAGACAAAAAGTTTGGGAATACTATACACAACCTGAACACATAACTAAGTGGAATTTTGCTGACCCAAGTTGGCATTGCCCGTCAGCCACAAATGATATGAAAGTTGGTGGACGATATATTGCACGCATGGAAGCCAAAGACGGAAGTTTCGGTTTTGACTTTGAAGCAACCTATAATGAAATTAAAGCAGGTGAAAAATTTAGCTATACGATGACCGACAACCGTGTTGTTGAAGCAAATTTTAAAGAATTAGGAGATGAGACCGAACTAACTATAATCTTTGATGCTGAAAATGAAAACCCTGTTGATATGCAAAAACAAGGTTGGCAATCAATTCTTAACAACTTCAAGAAATACACAGAACGGAATTAACATAAGAAGAAAAAGCTGCTAACAAGGTATATAGCAAATAGGGCGTTCAGTGTTTTACGATAGTGCAGTGGTTACTTGAAAAACCAAAATACAACGCTTTGGCTCAGGGCAAACTAGAAAATTTATCGCTTTCTACTGCACTACTTGCCATATACTAAACGTTGGCAGTAATTAAAAAACAACTGAAATGATTAAAAAATTAACACTAATACTCCTAATAATCCAATCATTTACTATGAACGCACAAGAAAAAGACCCTTGGTCAGTCTATATGACGCCTACTTCAATTCATGAATTATTTTCAAAATACGAAGGTGAATTTCAAATGGAAATTGAAATGAATGGATTAAATGAACCAGTTTTAATTAGTTCATCTCACAAAATGATTTTAGGTGGTCGATTTTTAGAATTAAAACAAAAAGGAAAAATGATGGGAATGGATTACGAAT
>JABXIP010000177.1 GCA_013373005.1 Cytophagia bacterium
AAAGCTCCACTAATGTTGAAATCTGTTGAGAACAGACCCGTCATCTTTTCAGTGACCGGAGCCATTCGTTGTACCATATCAATCGACTGGAAGGAGGCCGGAATAGATATTTCTTTGGCTCCTAACTTAAAGTCGAAAGTTGGTTTTTCAGGTTTACTATCATAAACGCCTGTAGCAGAAACGGTTCCGTTGAGGGCATCGAAGCCAGCATTGTTCAGAGACACTGCTCCATTCTTCACCTCAACACGGCCAGCCATATTATTTAGGTTAAGACTGTTGTACTTCACTCTGTTTACCTTGGTAGTAAGGTTGAACACCACGTTTTCAGGAATTCTCACCACCTCCATCGGTTCTCCCGATTCAGTTACTTCTTCCTCATCAGTTTCGGTCATCCATTCGTTGACATTGAGCTGGTCTGCCTCTACATTGAGCGCCCCTGTTAACACCTCATTGTTCAAGGCAAAACCCAAGTAGTTCTCAATCTTACCATTCATGCTGTAAGAAGTAGAACCTGCCTTTCCTGAATAATTGGCAAGGGTTATTGAGTTATTGTCGAACTTGGCTTCAGCATTAGAAATACTAATTTCCTGATCCAGCCCCTCACCTTTATAACTGAAGTCTGTTAGCACAAAATCTCCGGAAGTCGGAAGTCTGCTATATCGTTCAGCTTCCAAGTCTTTCATGTTTCCACTACTTTGAAGTGAGGTCTGAATTTTACCTTTCAGCTCCATCCCTTCCATAGGATACAATGCCATCAACTTCTCCAAGTCAAGCGATCCACTCGATTTCACATCCCAACTGAAGTTATCCGGATTTATCAGCTTCATCTGCGCCATAAACTCCTGTCCGTCTAAATTGAGAGAAAGGTTATCGACCGTAATTTCGGTATCTGACATTTTGCCCGACTTATTCACTACACCAGCGGAAAGATTAAGGTTTTGAACCGCTGAAGGGACATCTGGAGTTTTGATGTAACCATTCTCCAGGCTCAATCCGATATCCATCTTTGGCACTATATTTCTTACACTATCATAAACACCACTAGCATTTGCCTTGATGTTAATGAGTCCTCTCATTTCGTAACCCTCCATTGGATAATAATTACCAATCTCAGCAAGGTTAAGCTGGCCATTGATAGCCGCAGTCATGGTATAGTCTCGAAGGTTTTCGATCAATAACTTGGCATCGAACGGATTCGAACCCATCTCTAAATGAAGATTCTTCAGGTCTACTTTTGTGTCTTCTATCACTCCGCTTGGATTGTCGATAGCCACACTCAACTGAACGTTTTTTATAGCATCAGGCAAATCAGGATATCTGAAATCGCCATCCTTAATGTTTAGGTCAAAGCTGAAAGCCGGCATACTTTCGTCATTATAAATTCCATTTAGGCTTCCGTTAAAATTGAGGTTCCCTGCGGCTTTCAGTTCATCGAAAGAGCTGGCATATACTGCCGGAACCAGTGACAGCAATTGTTTGAATTCAGCACCTGGAGAGGAGAATTTCAGGTCCATTCCATAACCATCTTCCAGCATGGTAAATGAACCATCAGCCGAAAGCGGGAAGTCATTTACCTTGATTACGTTGTCTTTGAAGGTGTATTTCGAGTTAGTTAGATCCATGGATAGAATCACATTCAAATCGATCGATTTATTGTGAAGGTAATCTACATTATCATAGCTCACCTCCACATCATCTATTTTACCGGTAGTCTTCAGGTCGAAAATATCATTGGCAAAGTCACCTTCACCCTTCACATTCATACCACTGAGTTGCATGAAATAAGGAAGACTTTGATCGAAGTAAATGAATTCGCTATTGGTGATTGAAATGGATTCCAACCCTAAACTGACTGCAGCAGACTCTTCATCTGCTACTTCCTCTTCAACCTCTTCAGAAACTTTGGCAATATCATAGTTGGCAGTTCCATCTTCTAAAACAATGATGGTAATATCCGCTCCATCAGCAGCAATTGACTTAAGGCTCAGTTCATCCCCAAATAGCACTTGATTTAAATCTACAGTAGCAGAGAGTTCTCCCACTTTGAAGAGGGTATCCTGAGCAAACACACCTGTTCCAATAATACCCATTTCATCGAGCGATAAAGTGAAATTTGGAAAGTTGCGAAGTAATGAAAGGTTGAAGTCATCAAAGTATATTGTAGCCTCAGTATTCTTGGCAAACTCACTAATGATAAGTTCTTTAATCTTACCCTTAAAGAAAACGGGAATAAGGAGGATGGCGATGAAAACAATCAGGATAAAACCAGCGAATATTTTAAGAACCTTCTTCATAACTCAAATTTAGGGAATATTGGACGTGCTTAACAGGAAGTTTAAATACTTCAAGATAAAATAATGTCTATTAAAGATTTTCCAAAAAACGGTGAGTCAGGTAGAAGTATTATCCTTTAGACTTCAAACTCCTTATTCGCTTCGGTCCATACCAAAGCCACAGTCCTGTTACAATAAGGAAAACAAGTCCGAGACCCAATATGTTCATAGAAATGAGCTTGAACAAGTCTGAAATGATGGAGCCATCATGAATTTGCTCAATCCAGTCGGAGTGTCTTTTGGCTACTGAAAGCACCTCCAGGCTGGTAGCATCAACCTGCACTTCCCAGCTACCGGTATCGAAAATCACCTTGGCAATTCCTTTGGTTGGCCGGTATTCTATTCTGTCGAAGTTGTCTGCAGTCAAACCCAGAGAATCAACAGCTTGCAAGGATACGGTTGCGAGGTCTTTAACAGGCCTGTAAGAAGCAATGGCCTTATCTACCCCCGATTGAGTTGGAGGTTGCAATAAATCAATGTTTTTCTTCCAGCCAAGAAGAAATCCGGTGAGAGCACTCAACAACAGAAACAGAGCGAGTATAATACCTATCCATTTATGGATCTTCCTAAAATTCCTAACTGACTTTACTGTTTTCTGAGTGCTCATGCTAAAGGCGGGCAATAAGCGTAAAAACTAGATTTAACGCAAGCTGAATCTTATGTTACGCGAATGTTATGTGTGGATTACAAAAACAGCCCTTCATGCCTCTATTCGGTGATATGCTGACCCATTCTTGTTGAATGTTAATTTAATGTTAAATTTGTATGAACTCAAGTTTACCTAGCCAGATTCTCAAACATGTATTGTAGAATAAATGAAGAGATGGATTATTATATGGACCTTTGCTTTTTCACTGACCAGTGTGCAGGCACAGAAGCTTGATCCTAATTCTCTGCAACTCAACTACTCTACAAGCGCACTTCAGCAATTCACCCCTTTTCTCTCAGTTAGTGGTTCAGAAAATGATAGTTCACTAATTGAAGGGTTTCAAAAACTAGTAGCCAAGCTGGAGAAGAAACAGAATAGGAGAAACTCCGATTACGCTTTTCTAAGAACAATTTTTTATCAAACCCATTCTAGTCTATTATTGGAATACAGCCGATTGGCCACAATGGATGAAACCTTAGCTAAAGGTAAATTCGGCTGCCTTACTGGCACAGCCATTTACGCAATATTGCTTGAGCACTTTGGCTATGACTATGAAATTGTTGAATTGCCCAACCATGTATTTATTCATCTTAAGATAGATGATAAATCCTACGTTTTTGAATCTACTCTCCAGTTTGGAGGCTTTATGCGCACTCCTTCAGAAATGGATAAAATATTGGAACAACCTTGGGTAAACCAACGTAGAATAAGTGAATTGAGTACTGTTGGGCAATGGTTTGGAGACTTTGAATTCTTCCCAAGCAGATACACGATTATCAACCTTGAACAATTGGCCGGACTCCAATATTTTAACGAATCGGCCAAATACTACCTCGATAAAGATTATGCGAATGCAATGGATTCAGCCCTAGACGCTTATGCGCTTTATCCATCGGAAAGAAATGAAAAGCTTATGCAGTTAATTATTAACAAGATATTGAAGTACGAGACGATTAAGGAGGAGATGAAAAACCTGTATCTTGAAAAATATGTAACCTCCATCAAAGGCAAAAAGCTCTCTCAGACTAAATAAAGTCTTAATTCATACTGATTATCCTAAATTCTACCCTTCTATTCAATGCTCTTCCTGCATCCGTGCGGTTAGAGGTTATGGGTATGGTTTCCCCATACCAGACATAGCGCAGTCTGTCTTCATCAATACCAAGAGTTGCTAAGCCTTTTCTTACCGCTTCCACCCTTCTTTTCGAGAGGTCTATATTATAATCAAGGGTACCGTAATTATCTGTGTGCCCGGCCAACTCGACAATTGCATCGGGGTAATCATTCATGAACTTGGCAAGGTTTCTCATTTCAACCCAAGACTGCTCCTTAAGTAAATCTTTGTCGAAATCGAAGAAGACGTTTCGAATAATAAATGAAGCACCTGCAGCAGCTTTGACTAACTGTGGGTTTGTATAGACCGTTGCTGAACCCGTGTTAGAAACAATAGCATTCTGACTCAGTTCCGGAAGCCCCATTTCTCTTCTCTTTGCATTAATTACGGCAAAAGTGTCCTTCTTAATTTCCGGCAAGTTCAAGTCAATATTGGCTGCTCTTGCAACATCTTGTGGCACCTCAATAGGTCTACCCATAGCAACTTGCGTACTATCTAAATCAAGTCTATCTAGAGAAACAGCGAATACATTCATATCAGAGACATCTAGCAAGTCTACAGTAGAACCTATCGGAACGAATCCAGCAACTTCTGTTCGGTAGCTATAAATTTCATCTGCCGGTAATTCCATACAGTAATTTCCTCCTGCATCAGTCCTTACACGACCAACTTCTACACCATCTCTAAGCCTTGAGAAAACTACTTCAGCATCTAGAGGCTCTTGAGTATCCGGATCTACAAGCTTACCACAAAGAGAAACCAAACGAATCTGTCTTGAGATTAATGGAAGACTGAATGAATGAATGTCCAAATCCTTTCCTTCAACCTCTCTACAGAAATAACCCAAGTCTCCATTCTTTGGTATGAAAAGGAACATATCATCCAACTCTGAGTTAATCACCGGACCCAGGTTTTCAGGCTCCGTCCAGTTTTGCCAGGAATTATCCAGCCTTCGGGTCATGAACAAATCTTTTTTGCCGTACCCGCTATGGCCATTAGAGGTAAAAATGAGTGTTTTTTTATCGGGCATAAGAAATGGCCCTTCCTC
>JABXIP010000006.1 GCA_013373005.1 Cytophagia bacterium
ACCTCAAGGAGCTTAATTAAAGGCTCTTTTTTGGTAAATGGTTCATCGCCCTGGACATTCACGATAATGTCCGCTTCAATCTTCTCTGCAGCCTCAGCAATTCTGTCGCTACCGCACTCATGTTCTTTCTGGCTCTTAATGGCCTTTCCGCCATTAGAGATTATCTCTTCAAAGATTACATCAGAATCAGTAACCACATATACTTCCTCGAAAAGGCCTGTATTGACTGTTGATTCATAGGTTCTGAGAATCACCGATTTGGATCCTAGCTTGGCCATAAGCTTACCCGGAAATCGGGTGGCATCGTACCGTGCAGGAATGAGTGCTACAGCTTTCATTATAGTACAGATTGAATGGTTTTGGCCATTTTATCAGCTCTTTCTTCCGCCTGCTCCTGAGTCCAATTCAGGTTGATAAGCGAGGAGATAGTTCTTCCCATAATTTGGTCTGACTGAGCAAAAGCGTTGAAGTCTGTCGCTCCAATAGCATTAACCAAGGTTGGGTTCAATGGGAATAGGGAAGTGGCATTCTTTAGATGATCCCACTTCTTGATATAATGCCAGTTGTTGTCGAACCAGTAGAAGTTTCCACCAAGTCCGTTGGCCAATAGCTCTTTGTGAGCAGTTCTAGTTAAGTCTTCCGTTGGCAGGAAGAAAGAAAGGAAGGAGGCATTGTCTCCGGCAGGATCAGGTATTTTCCTGTAAGTCAATCCGTCTACTTTTTCTAGAGCTGCTTTAATAATGGCATTGTGCTTTTTCTGGGTCGAAAGAATCTTATCCAGCTTTGTTAATTGGCCCAGGCCGACAGCAGCATGTAATTCAGAAATTCTGAAGTTATAACCCAGAAAAGGATGTGTTTCAGCTCCTCGATCTGAACCAATGTGGTCGTGTCCATGATCGGTGTAGTGATCCGCATGGATGTAGTATTCTTCATTATTGGTCATGAAAACGCCACCTTCACCACAGGTAATGGTTTTCACAAAGTCGAACGAGAAAGTACCACCATCGCCAATGGTTCCTAGGCTCTGCCCATTAAAAGAGCCACCAATGGCCTGACAGGCATCTTCCAGAAGTAATAGGTTATGCTTTTTGCAGATAGCTTGCAGTTCATCAAGTTGGGCCATTGAGCCGCACATGTGAACCGGCATCACCATTTTAGTTCTAGGTGTAATGGCTGCTTCAACGGCTTTAGGGTCTAGACATAAAGTTTCGTCAATATCAACCAATACAGGAATAGCTCCGGCTGCAACAATGGCTTCAAAGCTGGCTACAAAAGTGAAGGTTGGCATAATTACCTCATCACCATGGCCAACACCCATAACAGCCATGGCTGTACTCAAGGCAGTTGTTCCACTTGAGGTCAGTTGGGCATATTTTACATTGAATTTCTCAGTAATGGCTGTTTCCAACTCTTTGGCTTTCCAATGCCCATGTCTCATTCCATCGAAACCATAGCGCATCATTATGCCTGTGTTCAAAACATCATTTACTTCTTTTCTTTCTTCTTCTCCAAAAAACTCAAATCCTGGCATCTGCTAAATTTTCATCAAAAATAGATAGAAATACTTAGGTCTCACAAGGGCAGAAGGAGTGATTTCCAAATGCAATAGCTATCAGATAGGATCTTAAGTAATGATAATTTCAAAAATGCCTCTAGTTATAGCCTACTAGTTAACTCTTATGAAGATGGATTGTGTGTTTAACTATCTGATAGTCAGTTGTAAACAAAAGTGTAACTACTTAGAATAGCGACTTTGAAGATTAATTAATCGAATGAGCAAGGCGAGGGTAGGTTTAGTAAAGACATAAAAAAAGAGGCCGAAGCCTCTTTCAATTTATCGTCTAAAGTTCTTACAGGTCTGTTGCTAAAATACCTCTCAGAGCGGTAACATTCACCTTAGGAATGGTCGCCCCTTTAGATGCGTTTAGCGCATCTATGATCAGATTGGCAACTATTGCATGTCCGCGAGGGTTAGGGTGAACACCATCTGTTGAGAATACACCATTTGGTGCAAAGTCAGGTCTTAGTAAATGGCCTTCGACTTCTATTCCTAAAACACCATCGGCTCTTGCAGCTGCTGCCGCAGCAAAAGCGGCCAATGCAGGGTTAGTACCATTTGAAGGATCGAAAAGTGCTGTAGCCAAAGCAGGAGATAAGCCGAATAAGTCGGCAAATGAAGGCTGCACATCAACCAAGGTGATTGAACCGTTGGCTTGAGCATTAATTCCTTGAACAACACCTGCAATGGTAGCATTGTAAGTGGCAGTCATACCTACAACAGTCTGGAATTCAGATACTGATAGAATCATGTTGTCATACGCAGGTACGGTTACTCCAAGAATTGCTGTAGCTGATCCACCAACAGTAGTTCCAAGAGTTGTTGCTGCGGTAAGAACAGGTAAGTCGCTCGAAGTAGCAGGTCTTGATTGTCCGTAAGGAGCAAGTGCCTGACGCTGTGCCGGAGTAATTTGGTTGGTAGCCAACAAAATATCGAATTCTCCACCGGCTCTGTCATAATCTACCAAAGCATCATCTTCCATCAGAATAGGGTTAGCTCCAAGAGCATAAGATACCTTTCTGGCATCAGCTTCAGCCTGAGTAACATTCAGGCCTGGAACAAGGCCGCTTTGGCTTAATTGTACAAGTCCGTCAAGGGCAGCATTCAATCCGGCAAATCCAGCATTCAATTGGTCAACCGTTGCCTGATCTGTCATAGGGATGGCATTGTAAGGAACTGCTCTGAAGTAAGGTAATAACACAAACGGAGGTAGTGTTAAAACAACTCCCTGAGCTCCTGACTGAACTAAAGCTCCCAAAGACTGTTCAAGTGCATCTTGGAAATCAGCTTGGCTAGTGATTGTTGAAGGATCAACACCACCGCTAACACCGTATCCAAGAATGTCGTTGCTTCCTAACCAGTAAGTGAAGAAAGTAGGAGAGGTGGCTAAGGCATCACCCAATACTGTACTTGTTCCCGGATTAGTAGCAAATCTGGCATATAGACCATTACTAGCAAGAGCCGGACTCAATGCCTGAGTGATTTTCATTCCAGGAACACCAAAATTGTTCAAAGCTGACTTATCACCTGTAAATGGAGTAGGTACTTCTCCAGCAGTAGGTACAGGTCTTTGCAAAGCAAGACTCAATTCATATCTACCTAAATCATCTGATGTTCCAGGAGTGTTATCAGCACCAGGACCACTATAACCATTAGCTGAGTTTATATCAGGCTGGTTAAAGGCTCCACCACCTACACCGTTAATGGCAAACTGAGTGGCCAAAAGGTTAGGGAAAGAGTGATTCTGTCCATCTGTGTATAAGGCGTTATCCATGTAGCCTGCTGTAAGCGAGTTACCGATGGCCACATATTGAGATAAGTCTAATACACCCGGGTCTCCTGTTTGACCACTCGGAAGAGGATTGTCATCTAATTGCTGCTGAATGAGTGCATCTTCTTCGTCACAGCTTAATGCGAAGGCGAGAGGTATTAGGGCGAATAGGTAAGTTCTAATTCTTTTCATTTCTATTAATTGAAGAATTCATCAAATGTAATTTGGAAGTAGTAAATGCTACCTAAGGTTGGGTTACCGAATGAAGTAGTATATCTCTCATTAAGAATATTACTTGCTCCCAGTTTCAAAGTAGATTTCCACTCAGGCACTTTGTAAGAAACTTGTGCATCAAGAGTTCCGAAAGCAGGAATAACACCAACACCAATAGAAGACTCCCAAAGGAAAGCCTGCTGCCATCTGTAGTTCATCTGGAAGCCTAGTTTGTCTGTCAGTTTTCTGTTACCTACCTGCACATTGAATCGATATTCCGGAGTGTTGTACGAAGCTCTAAAGCCTTGATCCAAAAGATCACTTTGAGAAATCAACTGGTTGAAGGCAATGTTACCACCAATGTAGTAGCCACCGTTCAATGTATAATCTGCTTCAACAGCCCAACCTTGAGATTCTACGTTACCTGTTGCATTGATATCGTAACCGAATCTTTGAGTAGGCACTGAACCATCCACTATGTCCTGACGAACTGCAGGGCTATCATCTTCTTTCGCACCTGTTAAGCCATTAGGCACAGCCTGAGTAAAGTCGATTTCAGCGATGAAGTCAGTATAACGGCTGTAATAGTAGTAAGCGTCAATCAATAGCCTTCCATCCAAGAAAAGGCCTTTATAACCCACTTCGAAAGTGTTTACTTTCTCAGTTTTGAAATCATTGGCTACTCTGTTTTCTAAAACTAGTAAATCAGGATCGCCAGCTGCTCTAGCTGCCGTCACACTCTCTGTAGTGTAAGTATTTTGTGGAGTGAAATTGTATCGATCTACCAAAAGAGAATTACTACCAATCAACCTTCTCGTTACCACATCAAGGTCAATGAATTGATCTTGGGTAGTTGGAATTCGGAAACCTCTTTGGAATGATCCTCTGATGTTGTGATTTTCTGCAATGGTACCTACGGCCGAGAATCTTGGAGATAATTGACCTTCGAAGTTTTCATTCTTGTCGTATCTCAATGATCCTTGAAGCTTAAGATTATCATCTAAGAAGCTTTCAGTTGCTTGTATGTAAGCACCATATTCGCTGTAGCTAACTTCTTCCCCGTCATTATCAAGTGCGAAAAGTGTTCCTTCAGAGTTCAAAGAGTATTGTCTCCAGTTAGCGCCAACAACAATGTTACCCCAGTCAATTCTGTTGCTCAAATCCCAGCTACCTTCCATGTGGTATAGCGCTGATTTATCGAGGAATTTAGCACCACCATCAGCAATAGAAAGGTTTCTAAGGGTAGCAGCCAAGTTGTCGAACTCTGGTGAGCCCGGCTGAGGCTGTGCAGCATCAGCATTGATTCTTGCAGCACCATGAGATTGCTCAATGGTTGCACCGGTAAGTCTTGCACCGGCAAAAGTTTGAAGATAAGGAGCTAAATAAGTGGCTTGGTTAATCAATGAAGCCAGAGTATTGGCAGCATAACTATCTCCTGAATTTTCTTGAGTAGTATAGGCTCTTGCATAGAATTCTGTTCCTTTCAATTCCACTTTAGCAGTGGTAATTGAGAAGTTGTCAAGTACGAACCTGTCATTGGCAGTGTAAACCGTGCTACCTGCTCCGTAATTGACTTGACCAAATACTTCAAGGTTATCGTTCAGTCTGTAGTGAACCGCTCCACCCAGCTTTAAACTTTCAGTTGTGTTGTCAACGAATGAGTTTTCAACGAACCCGGTAGGGGTGAAGTACCCATCCTGATCGTCAGGGAAAAGAGTTCTAATTGGAATTAGTGAGGTATTTCCGCCTGCAATAGCAGCATCAGCAATAGCTCCTACGGTAATTCCAAAATCACCATAAACGTTAACGCCATCGTAGAATCTGTTGCCACCTCTTTCAGTAGCACCTCTTTCTACCGCTCCGCCTGTTGCCAAACCTTGGTCTCTTGTGTCAATGCCTACGAAGTCAGTTGCTCTTAGGTATGATCCGGTAACTTTAAAAGCCCATTTGTTGTTGTATGCTTTGGCATATCTAAAGCCATAGTCTTGATATAGCTCCGAATTTTCTGTAGTTCCGTAATCTACACTATTCAATCCGGTTTTAGCATAAACACTTAAACCTTGATAGTCGAAAGGATTTTTAGAGTTTAAGAGAAGGATACCATTGATGGCGTTAGGACCATAAAGGGCAGAGGCTGCACCTGGAATAAGCTCTGCAGATTCCATGTCCAGATCGTTAATCCCCACAATGTTACCCACTGCGAAGTTCAGTCCGGGAGCTTGGTTGTCAATTCCATCAATCAATTGAACGAATCTGGTGTTACCATTGGCACCGAAACCACGGGCATTAATTGATTTAAAGGTTAAACTTTGCGTACTGAAGTCTATACCTTTTAAGTTGGCCAAACCATCGTAGAACGATGGCGCTGCAGTGGCTTTAATATCAAGGATATCCATTTTTTCAATGGAAACAGGAGAAGTAAGTATACTTTCCTCGAACCTTGAAGCTGATACTACAACTTCCTGACCAAATGTAACTGACTCCACCATTTTGATTTCTAGCCCGGTTACATTGGCTTGAGTGATTTCTACTTCTTGAGGTGTATATCCAACATAGGAAAATATCAATGTGAGTGGTGCTGATTGATTGACAGTAAGGTTGAAGTCGCCATCTGCATTAGTAATGGTTCCAACCACTTTGTCTTTCACCCTGATATTTACACCAGGAAGGGTCTGATTGGTGGCATCATCTATCACCCTACCGGAGATTCTTACCTGATCCTGAGCAAGTACTGTAATCGATTGCATCAGGAGAAGTATCGGTAGTAGACCTTTAAAAATTCTCGTCAAGTTCTTCATACTAAGGTTTTTGAAACAAATAAAGTTTGGCTGACCTATGACCAAAGAATTGAAATCATAGGTATCAGATCAAAAATACAATGTTTTTGATGTTTAAAAAGCCATAAAGGCAATTTTATTCGTCATGCATAACATTTTTATGCCTGTAAATAAAATGCGACTTTTTGGATAAAAGGTTGATAATTATTGCGGATTCTGACTGTTTTCGTCTTCAAGGTGTTTTACAAGCTTATCGCAGAGCCTATTCATGGCGTTTGACATGAATTCGTCTCCTGTTGAGTTTAAAATGCTTTGAGCAAGTCCACCCAAACAATCCACATAAAACCTCTTCATTTCATCTATCGGCATCTCTTTATTCCACAAATCAATGCGAAGAGTACTCATAGACTTATGATCCCAAATAGCCAGATTAAAGGCTTTTGTTTCCTCTTCACCGGGTACATCTTTGTCAGTGGCATCCCAGGTGATGGTTTCCGGAATAGAGTCTTTATCTAGCTTTATTTTTAGTTTAATTTCTGAGTCTTTCATTTTTCTGTTAGTAGTTAGTCAATTTGCATTTCAGGGATTTCTCCTTCAATAATAAGTTTACCAGCGGTAGCCGCCTTTATTTCTTCTACAGTTACACCTGGCGCTCTTTCAAGCAACTTGAAACCTCCTTCAGGAAGTACGTCTAATACGGCCAGGTCGGTAACAATCTTCTTCACACATCTAATCCCTGTAATAGGAAGGGTACATTCTTTCAGGAGTTTTGAATCGCCACTTCGGCTGCAGTGCTGCATGGCAACAATAATGTTTTCGGCTGAGGCCACAAGATCCATGGCTCCACCCATGCCTTTTACCATTTTGCCCGGAATTTTCCAGTTGGCGATATCACCATTTTCTGAGACTTCCATGGCGCCAAGAATAGTGAGATCTACATGGCCACCGCGAATCATAGCGAAGCTTTCGGCTGAACTAAATAGGGAAGAGCCTGCCATGGTGGTGACGGTCTGTTTTCCCGCATTGATTAGGTCGGCATCCACTTCCTCTTCTTCAGGAAAAGGGCCAATGCCCAACAATCCATTTTCAGATTGAAGTACCACATTGATGTGATCAGGAATGAAGTTGGCAACCAAAGTGGGGATTCCAATACCAAGGTTAATGTAAGTTCCATCCTGAACTTCCTGGGCTATACGTTTTGCGATTCCGATTTTGTCTAAAGCCATAATCTTAATTTGATGATTTGGAAATGTGCTGATTTGATGATTTACTGGATGAGATAATCCTGGAAAGCACTTTGGAAATGGATGTTAAGTCGGCTGTTAAATTTTTAGGGTCTGGATAATGGATAGAGGCTTGACAGAGTTTCAACCAATATTGACTTTCATCAGCTTCTTTGGCTGCTATCTTAAGTTTATGCACAAAGTCTTTTTTGCTTTCAGCATTTTGCGCTTCCCAGACATTGGCACCTACACTGGTTCCGCTTTTCAATAATTGAAGAGGAACTACCTGCTTACCTTCTTTATTTAGTGTTTCTACATAATCTATCACTTGCAAAGCAAAATTGAATGTTAAATCAATAATTAGGTTTTTTCTATCTGTTCTCATGTGTGTTTTTTTAGTCCATTATCAAATTACCAAATTAACTTATCATCAAATCATTTAAGCTTAGTTGTACGTTGTTCGATGCGCTTCTCGTAATTCTTGCCTTGGAAGATACGTTGAACGAATATTCCTGGGGTGTGAATATGATTGGGGTCTAATTCACCTACCTCTACAAGCTCTTCAACCTCTGCTATGGTGATTTTACCTGCTGTGGCCATCATAGGGTTGAAATTCCGGGCAGTTCCCTTAAATACAAGGTTACCGGCTTTATCGCCTTTCCAGGCTTTGACTAAGGCAAAGTCTGCTTTCAACCATGATTCCAAGAGATGCATTTTACCATCGAACTCTCTCACTTCTTTGCCTTCGGCTACTTCTGTTCCATAGCCCGCAGGAGTGAAGAAAGCGGGAATTCCGGCTCCTCCGGCTCTTATTCTTTCTGCCAATGTGCCTTGGGGAATCAGGTCCACTTCAAGCTCTCCTGACAGTAGTTGCCTTTCGAACTCGGCATTTTCTCCTACATAAGAAGAGATCATTTTCTTAACCTGACGGGTTTTGAGCATTAAGCCGATACCAAAGTCATCGACTCCCGCATTATTGGAAATGCATGTGAGGCCTGTAACTCCTTTTCTTACTAATGCTTCGATACAGTTTTCGGGTATTCCACATAGTCCAAAGCCTCCTAACATGAGGGTGGCATTGTCAGGAATGTCGGCAATGGCTTCATCAGCATTGTTGACGACCTTGTTAATCATAGTGATTGATTTATAGTTTACCTAATCGCTCAATAACCGATGCTTTGTCGGTTTTGAGTTGCTCTTTCAGCGCATCGAGTGAGCTGAATTTGATTTCCTTCCGGATCAAATCTACGAATTCAATTGTAATCTCGCTTTCATAGATATCCTGATCGAAGTCGAAAATGTTTACCTCAATGGTTTTATTATCTCCTCCAATGGTGGGGCGATTGCCAATGTTAAGCATGCCATCGTACTTGGCGTACTCTAGGCAAATTCTCACAGCATATATGCCATCTGAAGGGATTAACTTGTAGTTTTCTGTTACAGATATGTTGGCAGTAGGAAAACCCAATGACCTGCCAATTTTATCTCCATGAATTACATGACCAGTAATGGAATAGTTTCTCCCCAGAAAGGTGTTGGCTTGTGAAACATCTCCAACCTCCAAGGCTCTGCGGATTTTAGTAGAGCTAATTCCGATTTCTTCAATGTCCTGTCGGGGGATTTCCTCAACTTCATATTGATACTTCTCGGCATATTGATGAAGTTCATCAAGCCCACCGCTGCGGTCTTTTCCAAATCGATGATCGTAGCCGATAATGATTTTTTTGGTTTGAATTCGCTCGTGAAGTACTATGCGGATGTAGTCTTCGGGGTTCATCTGAGCAAATTCTTTGGTGAAGGGAACCTTCACTAAATGATCTATTCCAAATTCTTCCAACAAGTTGGCCTTTTCAGGAAAGGTTGAAAGCAGCTGTAGCGAATTATCCCAAGGCTTTAAAACCAGTCTTGGGTGAGGCCAATAGGTAATGAGAACAGTTTCTCCACCTATTCTTTTAGCTTCTTCTTTTAGCCTGCCTAATATTTTCTGATGACCTAAATGGACTCCATCGAAGGTACCGGAAGTAACCACCGCATTTTTTACGTCTTCAATAGCTTCTGTTCCCAGGTGAATTTTCATGCAAGCTCTTTTAAAAAGTCTACCAATTGGTCGAGTTGATATGCTTTTTCAACACTGAATTCGCCTATTCTGGTTCGTCTAAGGCTGCTTAAATATGCGCCTACACCCAGTTCTTCACCAAAGTCATTGGCCAAGCTTCTGATGTAAGTTCCTTTTGAGCAAACTACTCTGAATTCAATACGCGGTAAATCTACTTTGGTGAGTTCAAATTCTGAAATAATTACTTGTCTCGATTTTAGTTTTACCTCTTCACCTTTTCGCGCCAGCTCATAAACTCTTTTACCTCCAACTTTAACGGCAGAATGAATAGGAGGGGTCTGGCTGATTTCTCCAACAAACTTTTGTCTGGCTTTTTCCAGATCAGCATCGGTTATGTGCTTGATTGAAACCGCCTCAGTTGGTTCTGACTCCAAATCGTAAGTAGGCGTGGTTTGGCCAATGGTAAATGAACCGGTGTATTCTTTTTCCTGACCCATGAAGGTGTCAATGGACTTGGTCATTTTTCCGGTGCAGACTATCAGTAGGCCGGTAGCTAATGGATCTAATGTGCCGGCATGGCCAACCTTTTTGATCTTGATGTTATTGCGGACTTTCTTCACCACATCGAAAGAGGTCCATTCCAGTGGCTTATCGATCAAAAGTACCTGACCGGCAAGAAAGTTCTCCTGCTTAGTGAGTTCCGGATTTAAATTCAGCATCAAACAATTGTGTAGATGATGGCAATAATACCAACAATCAGGCAGTAGAAGGAGAAATATTTAAGTTGACTTTTCTTAACCAGGGCAATCATCCACTGACAGGCAACTAAACCGGCTACAAATGCAGCCACAAAACCGATGATCAAAAGGCTGGTTTCTGTTTGGCTATTCGCCAAATCTCCACTTAAAATGTCTTTGGCCATTTTGCCTAATATCAATGGCACCACCATCAGGAAAGAGAAGCGAGCCGCTTTTTGTCTGTCTACGCCCAGCAATACTGAAGTTGATATGGTAGCTCCCGATCTGGAAATTCCTGGTAAAATGGCAATGGCCTGTGCAATACCAATGATGAAGGCATTCTTGGATGAAACAGGATTTAATGTGCTTTTGGCTCTATCAGCCAGAAAAAGGAGTCCGGCAGTAACAATCAGCATACAACCCACTAACAGAATCTGACCGCCAAAAAACTGCTCAATTTCTTCTTCGAGCAATACCCCAACAGCCGCTGCGGGAATCATTGAGAGTACTATTTTGACAGAGAACTGAAACTGCTCATTGTTTTTGAACTGAAGCAGACCTTTCAATATTTCAACAATGTCTTTTCTGAATATTACAATGGTGCTTAGCGCAGTAGCTGCATGAAGTACAACCGTCATCATCAGGCTTTCTTCGGGCAGGCTGTTATCGCCAAACATTGCTTTGGTCAACTCTAAATGACCGCTACTACTGACAGGAAGGAACTCTGTTAACCCTTGAACCAAGCCAAGGATGAGGGCTTCTAACCAACTCATCTACTTCGATTTTTTGAAGATGGCAAAGAATTCAATGATAAATCCGGCTACAATAACGATCGGACCCAAAGTAAGCCCTAGGAAGCCTTGACCATGTTGGGTACTATCAAGCGACATAATGATGAATCCAAGTAGCACGGTGCCCAATCCAATGAGCATCCATTTATAATTTTCTTTGCTGAAAGCGAAGTTGTTCTTTTTCTTTTCCGACATGCTAATAAAGTTCGTCCAGAGACATTTTCAGATACTTACTCATGGCTTTGGCGGTGCTAAAGTAAGAGATTAATGCACCCAATAAAATCAAAATACCATAAAGGGCCAATATCAGTTCTTGCTGCTGCAATTGATCTAAACCCTCAATTTTCTGATTGGCAAATTGCTTTAGCCCAAATAATAGGCCAGAAGCAATTAACCCGGCCACTGCACCATGAAGCACCGACCTGGAAAGGAATGGTTTTTTAATAAAGCTACCTTTTGCACCTACCAGCTGCATACTTCTGATCAGGAATCTCTGAGAGAAGAGTGCGAGCTTAATAGAATTGTTTATCAACAAGATTACTATAATCACCAATAGGACCGCAATGCCCACCAAAATAAGGCTTAGCTTGGTGAGGTTGCTGTTGATAGAGTCTACCAGATTTCTTACATAAGTTACCTCATATACTCCGCTAATATCTTCCACCACATCAGCAATACTATCCAGACGAGCATTGGTTTGAAATTCTGGTGCAATACGAATGCTATAGGCATCTCTTAAGGGGTTCTCGCCTAAAAATTCGGTAAAATCTTCTCCGGTCTCCTCTATAAATTTTGAAGCTGCTTCTTCTTTCGAAACAAAAGTGATTGGTGTCTGACCGTCTTCCTTTAGAATAAAGTCACTGGAAGTAAGCGTGCTCTGAATTCTATTTTTTTGGCTGGAAGAAAGATCTTTATTGAGGTATACCTGCACCTCAATATTTTGCTTAATGATTGAGGTAAGCCTGTTGGCCTGAAGGATAACAATACCAAACAAACCGATAACAAAAAGCGCTAATGTGGCACTGAAAATGACACTTACATAGTGATATGAACCGAGTTTCTTTTTGCGCTTATGCTTTTTGATTTCTTTAGTCAATGGAGAATGATTTGCGGTCAAAAATAAGAATTAATTCAAAAGGGTAACTGAGGGATGATGTTAATATTGTTTAATCGGCCAAAGGCAGAAGTATTAATGTTTAAGGTTGAATGATGAATTGGGGATTGGTGGTCCACTGAAGAAAAGTTAAAAGCCTCTGAAAGACTCCAAGACTAACTTCAGGTTGGGGTAGGAACATCATTTTAAATTCTCTATGACCTTTGAACTTACCCAATAAATATCGGGGGTGAAGGGCCCCATTCTACTGCTTGCAAAAATGAAGTACTTACCATCTGGAGTCAGCCCTGAAGGAAATTCATTGAATTTTGAATTAATGCTCTTGCCCATATTTATGGCCCGTTTCCAGCTTCCGTCTTTATTTCTAAAGCTGATGTACATATCAGTTCCTCCAAATCCACCG
>JABXIP010000244.1 GCA_013373005.1 Cytophagia bacterium
GTGTTACTTGAGGAAGAGATTTACCAAAGAGAAATTGCTTCGATAGATCAGCGGTTTATTGATCAGACGCAGATTTTACAAAATCAGGTGAATGACTTGAAATCTGATATTGAAACCAAGCGAGCCAAAAGAGATGAACTAGCAGAAATAGCACGTCAGGAGGCCGATGGTACCGGAGGTTCCATGAAGCGCAATGCCGGACCAATCTATCAGATTAAAAAAGCAGATGCTGACAAGGCTCAGACGGAATTGGATGCAAGCATTCAGAATTATCAACCGCAGATTGATAGGCTCCAAACCGAACTGACCAACCTAAATCAGCAAAAAAGCATGGAGCTTGCCGGGATCAAAAGAAACCCTTGGGATGGCATGGCAGCACAGCTAGAGGCACTGCGCCAGATTTCTATTGAGAATAGAGCCATTTACCTAGCTAATATTTTCATTATTGCCCTCTTCATCATGTTGGAATGTTCGCCAGTCATTGTAAAGATTATGGCATCCAGAGGTCCGTATGATGATCTGTTAGAAATCAGGGAACACTTCTTTAAGAACCATAACCTTGAGAAAATTGCCCAAATGGATTATGAAACCAGAGAGAGGCTTAAGCCTCTCCTCGGGTAATTATTTCATCGCCTCAAAAATTGGGGTGCCTGTAGCGCCACTAGGCAATCTCATGTTTAACAACATGCTTACAGTTGGAGCAATATCGGTGATGTGAATTTCTCTAACCGATTTACCCGGTTTTACGCCCCAACCATAGAATAGAACCGGAATGTGGGTGTCATAGGTCCATGGGGTGCCATGGCCAGTGCCTGTCATTCCACCTCCCTGCCATCCAGGATTCAACACCATTTTCACATCGCCATTTTCTTTGGGATGATAAGCATTTTGAATGAGCTGAGGAATGTGTTGCGTGTATGAGTTGCTGGTCAGGTCAATGCCTGGAATAGCCATATAAACGCCAGGGAATTGCATTGCCTTTTGAGCTGTAAATTGTTGAATCTCATAAAGGTCGATTCCTTTGGCTTCCAAAGCTGCATGGTCAAAGAATAGGTCAAGGCCAGCGTTTTCTATCAGTTCGCCCTCGCCATATTTTTTAGCAAGTTCTTCTTTCAGGTAAGAGGTAAGGCCTCTTGAGTTGAAGTTGTTGTATTGAAAGCCCAGCTCGTTCATACGCTGAGAGTTCTCTGCCACAGCATGGTCGGCAGATAGGAAAACTACATAATTACCTTTGCCTACTTTTTGATCAAGCTCATTTAATAGTCTCTCAATTTCTTTATCCAGTTTTATGTAAAGGTCATGTACTTCCTTAGACTGTGGGCCAAAATTGTGACCAATATAATCGGTGCTGGAGTAGCTCACCGCTAGAAAATCTGAAATAGCATCCGAGCCAAGTCCCTCGGCATCAATTGCTGCTAAAGCCATTTCAGTTAAAATAGTGTTTCCCCAAGGAGTGCTTGGTAACAAACCGAATTTGCCGTTTTCACTTCTTAGTTCCTTAAGGTTGTAAGGAAATGTTGGGTTGCCTTTGCCTCTGAATCCTCTTTCGTGTTTAGAATTATCTTCACCACTTTCTGAGTATTCACTGAGAGGGTTGGAAAGCTCCCAAGTCATGTTCAGATATTCATCTGCCAGATTTCTATTGTTGAAGTCCTGTACCCATTGCGGTAGGCTTTCCATATAATAAGTAGAAGTCATGAAGGTTCCGGTAGCTGAATTGTACCAGTAAGAACCATCTGACAGGTGCCCACCTGGAAGGGCAGAGCCTCTATCTTTAATTGACATGGCGATTACCTTACCCAACTGTTGGGTAGACATTTTAAGCTCGTCTGTAATGGTTGAGCTGTAAAGATTGGCAGGAGAAATATGCCCGTCATCTTCTGTTCCACCTACAGCTTGAGCTGTAGTGTCTTCAGCACAGTAAACACTCCTTTTAAGAAGTTTGCTATACCAGTTGTTATTTACAATGCCATGAATTGATGGTGTAGTTCCCGTATAAACCGAAGCATGACCTGGGCCAGTGCTGGTGTTAGAGTAATTGTAATGCGCATTTTTAGCCTCAAAGCCCTCGTTCATCAGCCTTTTGAAGCCTCCATCGCCAAAGTCGTTTTCAAATCTCCATAAGTATTCTTGCTTCATTTGGTCTACCACAATACCGACAACCAACTTTGGTCTTTCAGTTTGGGCCTGAATTTGAATGGCAAGTGCCAGAGTAAAAATGCTGAGTACAATTCTTTTCATGGTTCGATTCAATTTGCGGGGCAAGCTATTTTAAAATATTCGTCTTGTCGGAAACTTTGTGTAAAGAGTTTATTACCCTTTTTGTCATAATAAATGACCACATAAATATTGGCTTCGGCAACCAACTTTACAGCAAAGTAAATAGGGTCTTTTGAAGTACCTAATACTCGAATGTGAGTGTAGGTAGGCTCAATAATTTGGCCCATGGACTCACTGAAAATTCCTTGTCCGGTTTCTGTAGAAATGAAGAGTGTTTTGTCCTCTTCGCCTACATCAATAATTTGATAATCTGTGATTCTCTCATAGAGTATGTCTTCATTTTTAATATTCTCGAGCAGCCACTCATTGTCAATTCTTACTAAGGCTATGGAATCATTGAAATACTCCACCTCATCGAATTCGAAAGCAGTGAGTGCTTTGTTTTTGGTATTGATGAAGCCTTTGTACTTTTCTTTCACCGCGACCAAAACAGTGTCGGTATAAGCCTCCAATAGCTTTTCATATTCAGGAGCAATGTTGATTTGTTTGGCTGGGTTAATCACTCCAAACTTTCCTTTGTCTAGTGTACTCACGTATCCGTCTACATTTGAGCCAATGCCATCATAGACGAAGTTGAGGAGGTAATGTCCGGTGCTGTCGGCCAAAGCAGCATTTCGCTTTTGTAGCCTCAGCATATTTGGCCCCATAGCAATCACCTCATTAAAGGTGGCCGTGAGAATTTCCCTCCCATACTCATTATAAATCTTGCGGTAGTTTTTGGCATTGCTGAGCATGAAATAGTCGTGAATGGCTGGCTCTCCTGTTTTGATGTACTCTTGCGGAACTAGCAACTGATATTTCCAGTCTTTCTCCATAGTAAGTTGCTTGCCTGTTTTGAACTGAGCTAACAGATTGTCGCCAGACTGTAGCATCACCATATTTTCACCTAAAAAGGCCAATGAGTCAATTTCATGTTGAACAGGGGTTGGTCCCAACTGATCATACAACGACCACTTTTGCGCATCTTTCACGGCTAACCATTGCTGATTGCTTTTTACCTGAGGATAAGTTTTACTGCTCAGCTCAGGATACCTGTCATGAAGCACTCTGAAGCCATTTTTTTCTTTCAGTCTCCAGCCATAAGCCTCCTCATAAATCTCATAAGGGCCAAATGGAATAACAGATCTCAGCTGTTGATCGAGTATGGCTTCCTGGCCATTTCTACTTACCCAAATTCTGCCATTTTCCAGAACCTCGGCTTCGTCATAGGCGAATTCAATTGGCACGGTTTCACCATCTAAAGCCGGGTAAAGTATCTCTGGAGAGATCAAGGCAATTCCATCTTCTTTTTCTAACCAGATAAATTGTCCCAGTGTGTCTATTAGAACATATTCATTTTCAAGAAAAGGCAATCCATGAATACTCTGAAGTCCGTAAAAGCCATTGTCAAAAGTTCTAATGAATGATTCATTCAATAGGTTGATGGATTCTTTCGGCTCGGAAACGATCATTTCGCCAGATTTGTGATAGAGCTTTTCGCCTTGCTCTGTTTCCAAAACAACAAAGCCGTAACCGGCATCTCTGGCATTTTCAAATGCTCCGTTGTAAAGCAAATGCCCATCGCGGCTAATGATGGCGCTTTCTTCAAAGTAACTACCTACCACAAAGTCAGTAATTGTAGGCTCGCAAAGACAATTTTGAGGAACAGTAGTAAGTTGGGTTTTAAGTTTGGACTCTCCATTGGAGTTCACAAATTCAATGGTATTATCTGTCAATTTAGGAATCCAGAAGTCCTTTTCAAGCGTCTGAACATTGCTAATAGAATCGGCCCATTCTAATGATGGGAAGTACTTCAGAAAGTCTTCGCTTCCATATTTCTCTTTGAAGATATGATAGATTCTCTTGTAGGCTATTTGTTGAAATTCCTCCGAAGGATACTCTTTGAGGAATGCTTCATAATCTTCAATTCTATTAGTAGCGGTTGAGATTTTAAAGATCTCTGGAATGATTTGGTCGCGATAAGGAGTGCCAGGAAATTCTTCCAGAAACGATTTGTAAGAGTCGAGTTTACCATCAGCTGTTCGTTCCTCATAAATCAGCAGCTTGTACAGCGAATCGGCCTCATTGAATTGTTCAGCATCTGGGAATTCATCAATGAATTCTTTGTATGACTGCCAGGTGTCAATTGCCTGAGCACCTAAAAAAGCAATGCTTTGGATACCTTCAATAGCTTTTGGAATTTGCAGGGCATCATTGTGTTTGGCAATAAATGCCTCATATTCATCTATGGTGTGTATCTGCCTTACCATTTCGAATTTCAGTGCATCCACCTTGTCTTTTTGCACCTCCAAATGAACTGAATCAACCAGAACTTCTTTTAGGTCTTCCAAGTCTTTCGGATCGATCACCGTTTTGAATTGCCTGATGGCCTTCACTACAAAGTCATAGGCCTCATCTACATCATAATCGGAATAAGCGGTGTCTATGTGGAGAACAGAGTAGAGGTAATTTGCTGCAGGATTGAGCGTATCTTTCTCTAAAGATTTGTCCAAGGCCTCAATGGTTTTCTCAATGTCTCCCTTTTCATACATTCGGAAAGCCCGCTTAGGAACTTCCAGGCTGAAAAACGAAATCAGTAGAATAAGTGAACTAGCAAATACTTGTTGGCCTCTTTTCCTCATCTCTTAAAGTGAAAGCAAAAATAATAAACCCTTTGGCAATCGGCTTGTTTGTGCATGACGATGAGCAGGAATTTTATATTAAACGCGTTACTTTGTCCTAATCATGTCAATTAACGCTAGAATAGCAGAAATCATTAAAGCTTTTGGAGATAGTGAAAGCGCCTTTGCCAAACGTTTGGAGGTGAGTTCATCGGTAATGTTCAATATTGTAAACCCTAAGGGAAGAAAAAGCTATCCTAGTGGGCCGGTATTGGAAAAATTGCTCTCTCTGGAATTGGGTGGAAAGCAGATTTCGGCTGAATGGTTAATGCGTGGAAATGGTGAAATGCTTTCAGAAGGTGCTTCTATTACTAGTCCGGAAGAGGCTTTGGAATTTTTAAGAGTCTCCATAGAAGAATTGAGAAGTGGTCGGGGCAAGAAATGATTTAAGGCATCATTAGCCAAAAGTCCAACTTGTTATTAAATTCGTGACAAACTATAATAAAATGAAGAAAGTATTTTTTGCAGTCCTTATGTTGATGCTTGTTTGGGCATGTCAGGATAAAAAGGACAATTCGGAAGTAGTAGGAACCTATGGTGCTGAAATTTCTGAGGATGGAGCCATTTCTGTTAACGATATGATGGCCCAACTGAATGGTTCAGATTCAGTGATGGTGAAAGTGAAAGGCGAAATCACGGCTACCTGTTCTATGAAAGGTTGCTGGATGAACTTGGTTCTGCCGAATGGTGAGGACATGAGAGTTACATTTAAAGATTATGGTTTCTTCGTACCAAAAGAAGGTATGGAGGGTAATGTAGCGCTGATCGAAGGAGTAGTAACCAAGACTATTACCGATGTGGAGACATTGAAACACTATGCAGCTGATGCAGGTAAACCAGAAGAAGAGATTTTGGCCATCACCGAAGCCAAAGAAGAACTGGCCTTTGTTGCCAATGGCGTAATCATTTATAAAGGAGAGCAAGAAACGGCTTCCGAATAATCAGCCTAAGAAGTAAGATATCAAAGAGCCGAATCATATTGATTCGGCTTTTTTTATGCCCTTCGTGCAACTAATGTCCTATGATGTTCATCTTATATGCAATGCTTGTGTAACGTTTTGCACGTTAGCAAGTCTTTAAAAAACCAAAAACGTTTAAGGTCATGCAAACTCAAAAACTCTTTAAAACAACAACACTAGCTTTACTTCTTTGCCTTTTTGTAGGTCAGCTAAATGCCCAAACTGTGGTGAAAGCCTCAGATATTATGGAAGCATTGAAAAAGGGCGAAGAAGTAAGCTATACCAATGCCACCATTCAGGGAGACCTGGATTTCACCTTTATGGAAGAGAAACTTCCTGATTTACCGGTGAAAAGAAGATGGTGGAGAGATGGTGGTGATAACACCGTCAATGAAACCATCGAATCTAAGGTCTCATTTGTGAACTGTATTTTCGAAGGAGATGTAATCGCTTATTATCACGATGATAGATCTGAGTATACCTTCACTGCCGATTTTGAGAGAGATGTGAAGTTTGAAAAATGTCAGTTTAAGCGCGATGCTATGTTCAAGTATTCCAACTTTGAAGGCGATGCAGTTTTCGCTGGTTCTACCTTCGATGAAGAGACTACCTTCAAATATGCAGAGTTCGAATACAAAGCAGACTTCTCAAGTACTTTGTTCGATGAAGATGCCATCTTCAAATACACCAAATTCCGTGATGGTGCGAGCTTTAATGCTGCCAAATTTGAAAGGTCTTTAGACATGAAATACACCAAAGTACGCGGTGACTTTGATGTAAAAGGAATGGATGTTCGTTGGGATATCATTACCAAATATGCAGAAGTGAATGGCAGAAGCTTTTCCAGATACTTACTAGACAACTAAGTTACCTATAAATAGATCCGGAAGGGCCATCAGCAATGATGGCCTTTTCTTTTTGTCGGAACTTTTTTCTTCCCCTTTAGCGGATTGAGGTGTCGGAGAATATGTCGCTTCTCTGAAGCTCAAATATGGTTTGATGTATTTGTCTTATGACATGATGCTTCTCGGGAGCATTGCCTGAGTTTACTCAAAACTTGGCCGGCTAGCGGTCAAATGTCATAACCTGAGAGATTACAGTCTAAGGAAAGCTTCGTAGAAGCGACATCTACATTAAAATAGTCCCTA
>JABXIP010000343.1 GCA_013373005.1 Cytophagia bacterium
GCATCTTCATTAACACTAATAGTTTTACTCGCAGTACACCCATTAGAATCGGTCACAACAATCGTATAATTTCCGAAAGCTAAACTCGAAATGTCTTCTGTCATGGCTCCATTGCTCCAAGAGTAGCTATAACCGCCAGCACCACCTGCGACCGTAATATCAATGACCCCTGCAGCACCACCGGCACAACCGGCATCGGTTACGACTTCAGTAATTGTAATAGGTGCGGGTTCTGTTATGACAACAGAAGTGGTAGCTGTACAGCCTCTTGCATCAGTGACTTCCACATTATAAGTACCTGCAGGAACCCCAATCAGATCTTCTGTCACAGGTCCTCCAGAATCCCAATCAAATGTATAAGGACCAGTTCCCCCGGTAACGGTTAAGTCAATGATTCCATCAGATTCTCCATTACAGCTTGCATCAGTTTTAGACACTGCGATGTTCAATGGAGCAGGCTCAGTAATGGTTACTGAGGTGTTGATAGTACAACCGTTGTTATCAGTTACAACAACCGAGTATACTCCGGCAGCTAAACCGCTAGGGTCTTGTGTAGTAATTGCTCCGCTGTTCCAGCTGTAGGTGTAAGGCATTGTTCCTCCCGTAACAGTCAGGTCAATGCTACCGTTGGTGTTACCATTACAGTCAACATCCACTTTTGTGGTAGAAACGGCTAAAGCCGTTGGCTCGGTAATAACGATGTTGGAGATAGTGATACAGCCCAGATCATCAGTCACTGTTACCGAGTAGGTGCCCGCAGTAATATTGGTAAGGTCTTCCGAAGTATCTCCATTACTCCAGGCATAATCCAAAGTGCCTACACCATTAGTAACTGTTAAGTTAATAGATGCGTCACTACCACCATTACAACTTACATTCACTTGAGTATAAGTGGCTGTCATTGCCGTAGGTGGCTCGGTTATGGTGACCGTTGTAGAAGCGGTACACCCTTTGGCATCGGTAACGGTTACAGTGTAGGCTCCAGCTGTTAGTCCGCTGAGATCTTCAACAATATCACCATTGCTCCATGAGTAGGTGTAAAGCCCGGTTCCCCCGCTAGCGGTGAGGTCAATACTTCCATCCGCATCTCCTTTACAGGTTACATCTACCTGGGTAGTGCTTAATGAAAGTACCGGAGGTTCGGTGATTGTTACGGAAGTAGTAGCAGTACATCCTCTGGCATCGGTTACCGTTACAGAATAGCTTCCGGCTGCAACACCATTCAAATCCTGAGTAGTAGCTCCCGTATTCCATAGATAGGAATAGCCGGGTGTTCCTCCTGAAACGGATAGGTCAATACTTCCCGTTGCACCTCCATTACAAAGCACGTTTGTGGAAGTGGTTGAAACAGCCAGTACGCTTGGTTCAGTAATATTTACTGAGGTTGAGGCGGTACATCCTTCTGCATCAGTCACAGTTACTGAATAATTTCCAGCTGGAAGTCCACTTATGTCTTGCGTGGTAGCGCCATTGCTCCATGCATAGGTAAAGCCGGCTGTTCCACCAGTTACTGTTAGGTTAATGTCTCCTGTTGAATTGCCATTACAATCAACATCTGTTTTTGTGGTAGAAAGGGCGAGTACTGCAGGTTCTGAAACGGTTGCCGATGCATTGGCGATACATCCGTTTCCATCTGTTACTTGAACGGAGTAAGTTCCAGGTCCTAAATTGGACAAGTTTTGTGAAGTGGCTCCATTACTCCATAAGTAGGTATAAGACCCTGCTCCTCCTGAAACAGAAAGATTAATAGTCCCATCACCACTTCCATTACAAGTCACATTGCTGGCAGTGGTTGAAAGAGCCAAAGCAGTTGGTTGAGTAATGGTTACTGAAGTGGAAGTAGTACATCCGTTGTCATCGGTAACAGTAACGCTGTATGTTCCGGCTGCTAAATTGCTGATGTCTTCTGTTGTTGCTCCGTTGCTCCATAAGTAGGAATAATCTGGTGTTCCGCCCGCCACGGTAAGGTCTATGCTTCCCGTATTAGTGCCATTACAAAGCACATTAACCTGAGTGGTTGAAACAGAAAGAATGTTGGGTTGTGTAATATTTACTGAGGTTGAAGCAGTACAACCTGCAGCATCAGTTACAGTCACAGAATAATTACCAACCGGAAGACTGCCAATGTCCTCATTACTCGAACCATTGCTCCATGAATAAGTATAACCTGCTGTTCCTCCGGTTACAGTTAGGTCAATGCTTCCCGTTGAGTTTCCATTACAGTCCACATTGATGGAAGTGGTGGAAAGGGCCAATGGGGCTGGTTGGGTAATGGTAACTGAGGCGGTTTCCGTACAGTTATTGTCATCCGTAACAGTAACAGAATAATTTCCAGCTGGAAGGCCGCTTAAGTCTTGAGTAGTCGCTCCATTACTCCATAAATAACTGTAAGCTCCTGTTCCTCCAGATACGGTTAAGTTAATACTGCCTGTAGAATTGCCATTACACAGAACATTTACTTGTGTGGTTGAAAGGGTTAGAGCGGCAGGTTCGGTAATGCTGATTGAGGCAAAAGCAACACAATCATTGGTATCAGTTACGGTTACATCATATGTCCCTGCGGCCAGTCCAGACAGATCCTGACTAGAGGCTCCATTGCTCCAGACATAAGTAAAAGGTCCTGTTCCTCCAGCTATCGCTAAGTCAATGGAACCAGAGTTATCACCATTACAAAGTAAGTTGGTAGGGGTTGCGGTAAGTACAAAAGGGTCTGGTTGAGTAACCGTGAAGGTGTGGATTTCACAATGGCTGCCCTGAGAGATTTTTACAACATACTCTCCTGCGAATAAAACGGTAATGTCTTGTGTATTCTCTCCTGTGGTAAGCCAGTCATACTTAATTGGAGGGTTATTATTTGGGCTGCTTACCGTTAGGTCAATGGCACCATCGCTATCTCCATTACAACCAACGGCAGTAATGTCGGCAGTCACCGTAAAAATCGGTGCAGGTTCTTCAACGATAATTGTTTCTGTGACAAAACATTGAACATCATCATTGCTGAAGCCAGATACGTTTAGCGTATATGTTCCGGCAGTAATGTCGGCAACATTGCTAGATGTTCCCACAATATTCCCGTCTTCGTCAATCCATTCATAGGTATATGGGCCATGACCTGCAGTAATTACAATGTTTAGCGTGCCGTCATTGTCGTATGTACAACCCACGTCTTTAGAGTTGTCGTTTGCCCCATCTAGAACGTAAAATCCAGGGTCAATAGTAAAGGTTTCAGATTTTGTTTTATTACCATCTCCTGTATCGGTTACAGTGACGGTATAATCTCCTGGAGCTAGATTTGAGATGTTTTGAGATGTGGCACCATTGCTCCAAGAAAAGGTGTATGGGCCAACTCCACCGCTAACGGTAATGTCTATGGCGCCATCGGCATTGCCAAGGCAGGTAATTTCAGAGATAGTTTCTGAAATAGTGATTGCCAGTTTGTTTCCATCCGAATCAGTATAACCCTTTACTGAATTCGAAAAGAGAATAAGTGACACCCACAGTATAGTAAATCTTGCCAGCCTAAGATTCATACTGATTTCGATGCTTCGGTTCTAGTTAAATCTGTGTGGGTTCGAGATCAAAATTATGAGTTTTTTGTACTATTGATAGCGACTGTTGTATTATACGGTTGTGGTGTCTCAAACAGCAAATACTTGGATGTATATGAGTTAGGGCTTTGTCCATTTTGAGTACCTACGAAGTTGCAACCAATTCAGATTTTGGTAGTCTCTGTAATGAATTCGTTTGGTCTTCGTCTTCCAAGCGAAATCGATTTTTAGGTCAAACAACTCAAACCATGTTCAGAACAATTATCAAAACCGCTCTTCGAGTTTTCTGGAAGGAGCGTGCCTATGCTTTACTCAATGTTCTAGGTCTTACTGTTGGCATTACTGCTAGCATGCTTCTACTCATCTATATTCAGGGAGAGAAGTCTTACGATCAATTTCATGCCAATGTGGATCGTATCTACCAGGTGATGGAAAATCAGGACTATTCCGGAACTGTTTTCACCACTTCGGCTAACCCGGGTCCGCTAAAGGATGCCATGAAAGAAGCCATGCCAGAGGTTGAATACTTTGCTCAGTTTACCTGGGAGCAGGAAAGATTATTTATAAACGGAGATCAGAGTTTTAAAGAAACTGGGCGTGTGGCCAGTGAAGATTTCTTTCAAATTTTCTCTGTCAATTTTATTGAAGGATCTGTAGAAAAATCTCTTACTGAACCCACCGTACTTTATATATCAAAGAGTCTGAAAGAAAAGATATTTGGGGACCAATCTGCTCTGGAAAAGTCATTGACAGTAAATGGTTGGGGAGAATATAAGGTTGGTGGAGTTTATGAAGATGTTCCATCTAACTCTTCCATGACATTTGATTTTGTGATGCCCTATGAGCCATGGGCCAGACAAAATACCTGGCTGGAAGACTGGGGCAACAATGGACTAAGAGGATTTGTGAAGCTTCAGTCTGGGGTAGATTTTGAAAGCTTCAATGAAAAAATTAAAGGCTTCGTCAAGGAACGAAATGAAGGCTCAGTAGTAGATCTGTTTCTTTTTCCATTGCAAGATATCTATTTGAAAGGAAGCTGGGAAGAGGGTAAGCAATCTGGCGGACGAATTGTCTATGTAAGGCTGTTCTCTATTGTGGCCATCTTTATATTGGTTATTGCCTGCATTAATTTTATGAACCTTGCTACAGCACGCTCCACCAAGAGAGCTAAGGAAGTTGGGGTGAAGAAAGTGGTGGGGTCATCTAGAAAGCAGCTCATTTTCCAGTTCATTGGAGAGTCTGTCATTATGGCTCTGGTCTCCGCAATTCTGAGTGGCCTGTTTATTTCGTTATTGATTCCATCATTGAACGAGTTAATCCAAAGGCAACTAGCTTTCAGTTTTCAGAACATTAGTCAGATTAGCCTGTTGCTGGGAACCAGTCTGGTTGTAGGCTTTTTGGCAGGAAGTTATCCGGCTTTAATCCTTTCTAGCTTTAAGCCTATGAGTGTTTTGAAGGGAAGTTTTAAAACGTCTGGTTATTCTAATGGAATCAGAAAGGGGCTGGTCGTATTTCAATTCCTTATTTCCACTTTCTTGATCATTTCTACTCTGGTCATTCACCAGCAGATGGAATATGTGAAGAACAAGAACCTTGGTTACAATAAGGAGAACATAGTTTATTTGCCCATTGAAGGTGATTTGGCCAATGAAGAAAGTGCCAGCCTCTTTATGTCGAGAGTGTTGGACAACCCCAGCTTCAGCGATGTTACAGTGGCGAGCAATGTACCAATCAATATTAGCATATCTACGTCTGGAGGGCTTAGATGGGAAGGTAAGACGGATCAAAATGAAACACTTTTCAATGTAATTCAGGTTGGTGATAATTTTATAGAAACGCTAGGTATGGAGATGCTTGAAGGCCGTGCTTTTGATCCCAACATTGTGAGTGACTCTGTAAATATCATAATCAATGAGCAGACCGCTAAGGCCATGAATGTAGAGGACCCTTTAAATTATCCTGTTACTTTTTGGGATCGACCGGGGAAAGTGATTGGTATTGTGAAAGATTTTCATTTCAGCTCCCTACATCAGAATATAGAGCCTTTGGTCATTACGCTTAGACCAGAAAGTGCTGAGTTTTTCATAGCTAAAATGACTGGAAATACTGAAGCTGGAGTCAATTATCTAGAAGATCTGACCAAAGAGCTGAATCCGAATTACCCATTTACTTACAGGTTCCTTGACGAGAGTTATGAGAACCTTTACCGTGGAGAAACCACCATTGGTCTGCTGGCCAATTACTTCTCGGGGATTGCCATTTTTATATCTCTATTAGGATTGTTTGGTTTGGCCAGTTTTGCCGCTGAGCAGCGAATCAAAGAGATTGGAATTAGAAAAGTATTGGGCGCGGGTATTCCTAACCTTATACTTATCATGTCCAAAGGCTTCCTTATTCTGGTAGGCGTGGGCTTTCTAATTGCCGCACCATTGGCCTATTTCTTTATGGATAATTGGCTGGGAGATTTTGAATACAGGATTCAGATCAGCGCCATGGTATTTGTTTTGGCTGGAGCTGCTTCTCTCCTAATCACCATTATGACTGTGGGTTACCATTCCATAAGAGCAGCCAGTGCCAACCCGGTCAAGAGCCTGAGGTACGAATAATACCAATTCTATAGACTTCTAAAAAAGTGTATCTTACTGATTGTTCAATATTCAGTGAGATACACCTATGTCTAAAAACCTGAAGAAATATTGGCGTACTAATCTGCGCTATCTGGCTTTACTCCTAAGCATTTGGCTTTTGGTATCCTTCGTATTCGGAATACTTTTGGCCGATACCTTAAATAACTATCACATTGGCGGCTTTCCTCTCGGCTTTTGGTTCGCGCAACAAGGAGCCATATATGTTTTTGTCATCCTCATTTTTGTCTATGTCTATCTGATGAATAAGCTCGATAAGGCTTATGAAGTAGACGAAAAATAAGCTAGCTATGGATACTCAAATCTGGACTTATCTTATTGTTGGCCTTAGCTTTTTGCTTTATGTGGGCATAGCCATTTGGGCCAAAGCAAGTACTACTAAAGACTTTTATGTAGCCGGAGGTGGAATTAATCCGGTAATGAATGGCATGGCTACTGCTGCTGACTGGATGTCGGCAGCCTCTTTTCTGTCCATGGCAGGCCTCATTTCCTTTATGGGTTTTGGTGGCGCCCAATACCTCATGGGCTGGACTGGTGGTTATGTTCTACTTGCCTTACTACTCGCTCCCTACCTCAGAAAATTTGGTAAGTATACCGTCCCTGATTTCATTGGCGACAGATACTATTCCAAAAATGCTAGGTTGGTGGCGCTTATCTGTGCGCTGTTTGTCTCCTTTACTTATGTGGTTGGCCAGATGAAAGGGGTGGGCGTGGCCTTCGCTCGTTTTCTAGATGTTGACTATACAACCGGAGTGCTTATCGGAATTGGCATTGTATTCTTTTATGCCGTTTTGGGTGGAATGAAGGGCATCACCTATACGCAAGTGGCTCAGTTTTGTGTGCTGATTTTTGCCTTTACTGTTCCTGCCGTATTCATCTCTTTTCAGATGACGGGAAATCCCATTCCGCAATTGGGTTTTGGAGGAAGCACAAAGGATGGAGCCTATTTGTTAGAGACCTTGAATGAGTTATCCGTTGAACTAGGCTTTGCTGAGTACACTAAAGTAGATAAAGGCAATCTCACCAATATGTTCTTTATCACCGCAGCCTTGATGTTCGGAACAGCAGGCTTACCCCATGTGATTGTAAGGTTCTTTACGGTACCTAAAGTAAAAGATGCGCGAATCTCTGCAGGTTGGGCACTTCTCTTCATTGCTATATTGTATACTACAGCTCCAGCAGTAGCTGCTTTTGCCAGAACCAATTTAATCAATACCGTATCTGAAAAGCCTTATGCTGAAGTGCCAGAGTGGTTCAGCAACTGGGAGAATACCGGATTACTCACTTATGAAGACAAAAATGGCGATGGCAAAATTCAGTATGTGGCTGATGCTTCAGTCAATGAACTGACCATCGATCAGGATATTATCGTTTTGGCCAATCCGGAAATCGCCAAACTTCCAGCATGGGTTGTAGCACTTGTGGTGGCAGGAGGTCTGGCTGCGGCCCTTTCTACTGCTGCGGGATTGTTGTTGGTTATTTCATCCTCCATTTCACATGACTTACTGAAGAATTATCTGAAGCCCGATATCTCTGAAAAAGGTGAACTAAAAGCGGCTCGGATCAGTATTGCCGTAGCTGTTGTGGGTGCAGGTTTGGCAGGCCTAAACCCTCCAGGTTTTGTGGCTCAGGTGGTAGCACTGGCCTTTGGTTTAGCGGCTTCCTCCTTCTTCCCGGCTATCATTCTCGGAATCTTCGATAAGAAAATGAATCGGGAAGGTGCTATCTCAGGAATGATAGTAGGAGTACTTTTCACCATCTGTTATATATTCTATTTCAAGCCGCAGCTAGGTGGCCCGGGAACTCCCGATGGCTACTGGTTCGGTATTTCACCAGAGGGCATCGGCACCTTGGGTATGATGATCAACTTTGTGGTGGCTATTGTAGTTTCCAGAATCACGCGACCTGTCCCTGCAGTTATTCAGGACTTGGTGGAGGATATTCGGTATCCCTCGAATAATAGTTGAAGTGAAACCAACAATCTCCGGGTCACCATCATGCTGTGGAACGAAGCATCTTCTCACCACAAACAAGTGGCTTCTTAAAACCCGAAATACTGAACAATCCTGCCATTTTTACCAATAGCATTGGGCTTAAAAGTTGAATCCCTTAACTTATTTGCTCAATTGAAAAACTCTAATTCATAATTGAGAATTCACTACACCACCTATGAGCCATAAAATTCAAACCCTATCTGGATATATCCACGAATACCAAAAGAGCGTGCTTGAGCCAGAAGCCTTCTGGTCGAGAATTGCAGAATCCTTTCATTGGCGAAAGTCATGGGACAAAACACTTGAATGGAATTTCGATGGGCCAGATGTGAAGTGGTTTGTTAATGGTAAGCTGAATATCACTGAGAATATTTTCGAGCGGTATCTCTACACCAAAGGTGATACCCCTGCCATCATTTGGGAACCAAATGATCCGAGTGAGGCAAACAGAATTGTTACCTATCGAGAGTTGTATGAAATGACTAACCAGTTCTGTAATGCACTTCAGGAGCAGGGAATTAGTAAGGGTGATAGGGTGATTATCTACATGCCGATGGTACCTGAGGCAGCAGTAGCCATGCTGGCTTGCGCCAGAATTGGAGCAGTTCACTCGGTGGTTTTTGCCGGGTTTTCCTCCTCTTCTTTGGCAGATAGAATCAATGATTGCGAAGCGAAAATGGTACTTACTTCCGATGGAAACTTCAGAGGTTCAAAGCAGATAGAAGTGAAGGCTGTGGTTGATGAGGCTTTAGAAAAGTGCTCTACGATTGAAAAGGTAATTGTTCTTCAAAGAACAGGTCAGGAAGTGACCATGAAGGCCGGCCGAGATGTTTGGTGGCACGATGCAGTTGCTGGTAAATCGAAAGAATTTAAGGCTGTTGAAGTTGACTCTGAAGATATGCTCTTCATTCTCTACACTTCCGGCTCTACCGGTAAGCCAAAAGGAGTAGTCCATACCACTGGTGGTTACATGGTCTATGCCCAGTATTCCTTCGAAAATGTATTTCAATATACCCAAGGAGATGTCTATTGGTGTACTGCAGATATTGGCTGGATTACCGGCCACTCCTACATCGTTTACGGACCACTTTTGACAGGGGCAACTACGCTGATGTTCGAAGGAGTACCAACATTTCCTCATGCAGGTAGATTCTGGGAAATTTGCGATAAGTATCAGGTGAATCAGTTCTACACTGCGCCAACGGCCATTCGTGCTTTACAAGCTTATGGTTTGGAACCGGTTGAACCTTACAGCCTACAATCTTTGAAAGTCATTGGTTCTGTGGGCGAGCCTATCAATGAAGAGGCTTGGCACTGGTACCACGATCATATCGGAAAAGGAAATTGCCCGCTGGTAGATACCTGGTGGCAGACCGAGACTGGCGGAATTATGGTTTCGGCTTTGGCGGGAATTACTCCGAATAAACCTGCACATGCTTCTTTGCCACTACCGGGTGTTCAACCAGTAATTGTAGATGCTGAAGGAAAGGAGTTAACGGGAAATAACGTGGAAGGAAATCTCTGCATCAAGTTCCCTTGGCCATCTATGTTGAGAACTACTTATGGCGATCATGAGAAGTGCAAGAATGTTTATTTCTCTGCTTACAAAGGTATGTACTTTACGGGTGACGGAGCCAAGCGTGACCACGATGGCTACCTCAGAATCCTCGGTAGAGTGGATGATGTCATCAATGTTTCTGGTCACCGAATGGGAACTGCCGAAGTGGAAAATGCCATCAACGAGCATCCGAAGGTTATTGAATCTGCAGTCGTGGGTTATCCTCATGATGTGAAGGGACAGGGCATTTATGCTTACGTTATCTGCGATATGTCTGGTAGAACTGAGGAGAACCTGAAAGAAGAAATTAAAGAAACGGTTCGCAAGATCATTGGGCCAATTGCCAAGCCTGATGTAGTGCAAATTGTGCCGGGCTTGCCTAAAACCCGTTCTGGAAAAATCATGCGTAGAATTTTGCGCAAAGTGGCCAGCAAAGACCTTTCAAACCTTGGTGATACCTCGACACTCCTCAACCCAGAAGTAGTGAATGAGATCATTAAGGGAGCAGGACTTTAATTAGAAAAGATTCGTTTGAGTGCTTTGTGTTTCAGGGATATGTAAATCATATCCCAACTCCTCGTTCAACTTTTCAATAAAGTAGGCTGAAAGCAATGGAGATGCTTTTTCTAAATTTTGATGAACGAAGAAATAGACATTTCTCAAGCCACCAATTTCAATCCAGCTTTTGATGCGCTCCAACCAATCGTCAAGCCTGGTGTAATCCGACTCATGATTGGCACCTACATACCGAATGAATACATCAGGAGTAGTGAGTCTCATGTGTAATAAGTCTCTTCTGCCCGCTGTATCCGTGATGATGTTGGATACATTATTTTCTTCGAGGAGTTTGTAAAATGCTTCGGCTACTTCGGAGTCATTCAGCCAGTCGGTATGGCGAACTTCTACAGCCAAAGGAATTCCTTTTGGAAACTCTGTAAGGTATTTCTCCAGTCTGTCCCAATTCTTAGGGGCAAAATTGTTGTGAAGTTGAAGGAACACCATGCCTAGCTTTTCTTCCAAACCTGCCAACGAATGAACATACTCTTCGGTGTATTGAGTGACGTCATTCAACCGCTTCATATGGCTGATCATCTGATTGATCTTAGGGAAGAACTTGAAGTCATCGGGAGTTTTGTCTGCCCAGCCTTTGAATTGCTCTAGATTATAAAAGTTGTAGAAAGTGGCATTTAGCTCAATGCTGTTGAATTGAGTGGCATAATAGGTCAACTCGTCCTTTGTGCCTCTCGGATAGAAGCCTTTAAGATCGGAGCGGTTCCATTTCGCACAGCCTACATAGACAGCAGGCTTACCCTTGAAGTCTGATTTCTTTAAAACTGAGGCTGATCCCGGATGATCTGCCGGTAAAGTGAAATCTATTTCTTCTGGGTTGGGGACACTTCCGAATTTCATGGCTTTTGAGTTTTTTCTAAAGATAATGAAGCTTCTTGCGAAGAAAAACTACCCCGCCCAGCCTTCTCTGTCCAAGCTTCTATATTGAATAGCTTCGGCCAGATGTTCTATGCCAATGTTTTCCTTTCCATCGAGATCGGCAATGGTGCGGCTTACTTTTAGAATGCGGTCATAGGCTCTTGCAGAGAGGCCAAGTCTTTCCATGGCGGTTTTGAGCAAGGTTTTCCCAGCTTCATTAATTTGGCAAACCTCTTTCACCATCTGGCTGCCCATCATGGCATTGGAGTGAATGCCCTCAGCCTTAAATCTCTCTTGCTGAATTTCCCTCGCAGCAATTACACGTTGCCGAATGGTTTCGCTGCTTTCTGCCTTTCTGTTTTGGGTCATTTCATCGAATGAAACAGGAGTCACTTCTACATGCAAATCAATTCGATCTAAAAGTGGTCCGCTGACTTTATTGAGGTAGCGTTGCACCTGCCCGGAGCCACAAACACATTCCTTTTCAGGGTGATTGTAATAGCCGCAAGGGCAAGGGTTCATGCTCGCGATGAGCATAAAATTAGAAGGGAAGTCTACCGACAATTTTGCTCGGCTAATGGTCACCCTGCGTTCTTCTAAAGGCTGACGCATGACCTCTAATACAGTTCTTTTGAACTCAGGGAGCTCATCAAGAAAAAGTACTCCGTTATGAGCGAGAGATATTTCCCCTGGCTGAGGAACTCCACCGCCTCCAACTAAAGCCACGTCTGAGACGGTATGGTGAGGACTTCTATAAGGCCGCTGAGTAACTAACTTAGCATTGGAGCCCAATTTGCCAGCAACGCTATGAATTTTAGTTGTTTCGAGCGCTTCCTGCAAACTCAATGGAGGAAGAATAGAAGGAAGCCTCTTGGCCAGCATGGTTTTTCCTGCTCCGGGAGGGCCAATCATAATGACATTGTGCCCTCCTGCAGCGGCTATTTCTAAAGCCCGTTTTATATTTTCCTGACCTTGCACATGAGCAAAGTCGGCTTCATAATCATTAAGTTGATTAAAGAAGTTTTCGCGTGTGTCATAAGTAATAGGTTCAATCGGTCTGGAACCGTCAAGAAACTCAATCGCTTCAACCAAATTGGTTACACCAATAATGTCCAGATTATTGACAATGGCTGCTTCATTGGCATTTTCGTAGGGAAGAATGAAGCCTTTGAATCCATTTTTTCTAGCTTCAATGGCTATTGGCAAAGCTCCCTTGATGGGTCGAAGCGTTCCGTCCAAAGCCAGTTCACCCATGATGACATACTTCTCCATATCATCGGCAACAATTTGGCCTGAAGATTTGAGTACTCCTAAAGCAATGGGTAAGTCGTAGGAAGAACCTTCTTTACGGATATCGGCAGGAGCCATATTGACCACCACCTTTTTCCTTGGCATTCGGTATTCGAAGTACTTGAATACGGATTCAATGCGGTGTTCGCTTTCTTTTACGGCAGTATCGGGCAGACCGGAAAGCCAAAACTTGGTTCCGTCAACAATGTTGACTTCGATGGTTATAATCTGGGCATCTACGCCAAAAACTGCACTTCCATATCCTTTAGACAGTTCCAACTGTGTGTATTTCTATTAATTGAATGATGATATGAATCACCTTAATGTGTATCTCTTGAATTCTATCGGCATAGCCAAAATGAGGAATTCTGATCTCAACATCGGCTAGCTCGGCCAATTCTCCACCATTTTTTCCCGTCAATGCCACCACTTTCATCTTTTTCTGCTTGGCCATGGCTGCCGCACGGAGAATGTTGTTAGAGTTTCCACTGGTGCTAATGGCCAGTATAACGTCTCCTTTTTTCCCTAAGCCTTCAATGTATCTGGAGAAAATGGCATCATAGCCAAAGTCGTTTGAAACACATGAAATATGGCTTACATCTGAAATGGCAATAGCCGGCAGTGCTCTTCTATCTTCCCTATACCTTCCGGTAAGCTCTTCGGCAAAGTGCATGGCATCGCAATGAGAACCTCCATTGCCACAGCTAAATATTTTATTGCCAGCATTGATGGCATCGGCCATTAGCATAGCAGCATCATTAACTGCATCAATATTTGCCTGATTGCTAAGAAACTGATCCAGTACCTTAGCTGCCTCCTTTAATTCTTTTAAAATAAGGTCCTTGTTCTCCATTAATGTTAGGTCAAATAAATTAAGTCATTTGGCTGATAATAAGCCAAAAAATACATGAATTAATCTAAACTGATTGCATGTGAATCAGCTTGTGGTAAATACCTTTAAGCTTCAATAGCTCATCATGTGTGCCCTGTTCCATAATTCTGCCCTTATCCATAACAATGATCTTATTGGCATGCTGAATAGTGCTCAAACGGTGTGCAATTACTATGGAAGTTCTGTTCTTCATCAGGTTGCTAAGGGCTTCCTGAACCAACTTTTCTGATTCTGTGTCGAGTGCCGAAGTGGCCTCATCA